>CAMNZV010000102.1 GCA_946575275.1 uncultured Clostridium sp.
TCTTTTCTTGCTATGTTTTAATTCTATCAATTATTTATTGTTAAGACAACATTTTGCGACATTGTTTACCACATTTTAACACTTTATTCACTAATTAATACTTTGTTTAAATAAATTCTAAGTAATTTTGTATCTAATTAAATTTAAGCAAAAAAAATAGACTTTGCTATCATCTTTCGATAAGCAAAGTCTTTTAAGAATAATTTAATTAAGTTTATTCAAAGTTAAAATCACTATAACTATAATCATATATACCATTATTATAAGTATTAAATTCTCCATTTTCCATTGCAAAATTAATAATCCAAACATAAAATACAATCATAAAAATTATTCCTACAACTGCTGTTGCAATTCCAGCTATTGCTAGTCCCTTCTTTTTCTTTGAAACAATTTGAATTATACCAAATATAATTGCAATAGGAGCTAAAATAACTGGACCTAAAAATAGAAAAGATAAAATTGAAAGTATTCCAAGTACTAATGAAGCTATTCCAAAACCTTCACCTTCTTGTTTATTTACCTCCATTGCCCTTTGATAATTCATATTAATATTAGGGTTATTAAAGGTTTGTCCTCTTTCATTTATCTTAACTTCTTTATATCCATTATTTAATGGCTTATTATTGTCATTTACATAGTTAATTGCAAAACCACAATTAGAACAAAACTTTACACCCTCTTGTATTTCTTTTCCACATCTTTCACAAAACATAATACCACCTCTTTCATAATATATCATATACATTATACATAATTATTGCATAATATGATAATTTTTTTTTAACATTCTCTAATAATTGTATATTTGACTTCCAATACATAGTATAATTTATAATATAAAGGAGGTTGTTAAATGTATCTTTCAACAAAATTTCAATTTAATATTATAATTGCTTTGTTACTTGTTATGATATATTATCACGCCAATTATAAACTATTAAAAAATTCATTCATTAATAGACTTTTTTTAAGCATTCTACCAATAACAATTTTAGCTTTAACTTTTGAATGTTTAATTGACATAACATCAGAATATAACTTACATATTTTAATTTTATTAAATAAAACATTTCATATAATGAATATTATTTTAATACCTTTCATTGTGTATTTATGGATAATGCATATTGGTGAATGGTTTTCAAGATATGAAGGTTTACATATGAAACCAAAAAAAATACTTAAATATCCCCTATTTATCCTTACTTTTTTTAGCCTTTTTTTCAAGGTAGATAAAAACAATATTTATAGTTTAGGCTCAATGTACTTGCTTCCATATTTGCTTATTTTATTTTACATAACTTATATATTCCTATATATAAGATTAATGAAAAAAAGCAGTTATGAAAAAGAAGTAAATCTATTCTCTTTAATTTTACTAATAGCTTTTGTAGGTGTTATTTCAGAAATTATATTTAAGAATTCTTTTTCATTTATATCCCAAGTAGGAACCTTACTAATTGTTAACTATGTGTTCTTGCAAAACCTAGAATCTCAATATGACCCACTTACTAATGCATTAAACAGATTAGCTTACGAACAATATTTAAAACATTTAAATTTGAAAAATAAAAATTGCAATAACATTTCAATTATTAACTTTGACTTAGATGATTTCAAATCAATTAATGACACCTATGGACATACAGCAGGAGATAATGCCCTTAAAACATTTTGCAGTGCATTATACAAAGTTAATATGTCAAAAAAGGTATTCCGTATAGGTGGAGATGAGTTTGTTGTTATAATTGAAAATACCAGTTTAAATTCAGTAAAAAAGTATATATTAAGTTTTGAAAATATAATGGAAGACATTAATATAAACCTTTCACCCTTTTCATTACATTATAGCTATGGTATTTCTAATAATAGAAAAAAAGATTATGATAACATTAATTCCATGATAGAAAATGCTGACAAGCTTATGTATGAACAAAAGTACGATAAACAAATTTCAAGAAAGTATAACTTAACTTAAAAAAAACTGCTATGTTTTATTTACATAGCAGTTTTTTTACTATTTAAGAGTTATTAATAATTCGCCTGTTTTAACTTGTTGACCTTCTTTTACTAAAATAGATTCAACAACGCCATTTGAAGATGCTAAAATATTAGTTTCCATTTTCATAGCTTCTATTACAAGCAGTATTTGATTTTCTTTAACTTCTTCCCCTTCTTTTACAAGGATTTTAATTACATTACCAGGAATACCAGCACCAACTTCTAGATTGTTATCAGCATCTGCCATTCTAGTTGCTGTTTCTTGAATATTACCTTCAAATCTTTTTGATTTATCCTTAACTCTTATTTCTCTTCTATTACCATTAACTTCAAAGTCTAATGTTCTGTAACCTTCAGAATCAAGCTTACCAATTTCAATTAATTGAATGATAAATATTTTTCCTTCTGCCACTTCAATTTCTGAAGTTTCACCTTCACTTAATCCATGGAAAAAGACATCACTACCCATTCTACTTACATCACCATATTCAAGTCTATAATTTACAAAATCATCAAAAACTTCAGGGTATAAGGCATAACTTATTACATCCTTCATTTCTGGATCATATTTAAATTTATCTTTTATATGTTTCTTTATAGCATCAAAATCCTCATCCGGTAATAATTCTCCAGGTCTATCTGTTAAAGCTTCTTCATTCTTTAACACTAACTTTTGTAGTTTTTCTGGGAATCCACCTTCTGGTTGACCCATCATACCTTTAAAGTATGAAACTACTGAATCTGGAAATGCCATATTTTTAGCTTTATCGTAAATATTTTCTTCATTTAAGTCATTTTGAAGCATAAATATTGCCATATCTCCAACCATTTTTGATGATGGAGTAACTTTAATAATATCACCTAACATATTGTTAACTCTCTTATACATTTTCTTAACTTCATCATATCTATGACCAAAACCAAAACTTTCAACTTGTGCTTTAAGGTTTGAATATTGTCCACCTGGTATTTCATATTCGTATATTTCTGCACTACCTGTTTTTAATTCAGATTCAAATTGTGAATATACAGGTCTAACAGCTGCCCAATATTCAGAGATTTTTTCAATATTGCTAAGTTCAATTCCAGTAGCTCTATCAGTATTTTCAAGGGCTGCAACTATTGAATTTAAAGCTGGTTGACTTGTAAGCCCTGACATACTGTTAAATGTAGTATCAACTATATCAACACCAGCATCTGCTGCCATAAGAACTGTTGCAACTCCATTTCCTGTTGTGTCATGAGTATGAAGATGTATAGGAATAGAAATCTCATTTTTAAGAGCTGTAATAAGCTTTTTAGCAGCATAAGGCTTTAATAATGCGGACATATCCTTTATTGCTAAAATATGAGCTCCCATTTTCTCAATTTCTTTTGCCTTTTTTATATAATATTCTAATGAATACTTATCTCTACTTTCATCTAGAATATCTCCTGTATAACAAAGTGCAACTTCTGCAACCTTATTAGCCTTTAAAACCTCATCTAAAGATACTTCTATACCTTTTAGCCAATTTAATGAATCAAAAATTCTAAATACGTCTATTCCATTATTAGCCGATTCCTTAATAAACTCTCTTATAACATTATCTGGATAATTTTTGTATCCTACACCATTTGCTCCTCTAATAAGCATTTGGAACATTACATTTGGAATTCTCTTTCTAAGGGATGCTAATCTGTTCCATGGAGATTCCTTTAAAAATCTATAAGCTGTATCAAATGTTGCTCCACCCCACATTTCAAGTGAAAATAAATCATTTCCATAAGTTGCAGTAGCCTTTGCAATATTTTTCATATCCACAGTTCTAACTCTAGTTGCCATTAAAGATTGTTGGGCATCTCTCATTGTTGTATCTGAAAGCAACAGTTTATTTTGATTCTTTATCCAATCAACTACCCCTTCTGGTCCTTTAGTGTCTAATATTTGTTTTGTTCCACTTAATCCATCCACTGATTTAATTTGTGGAATTACAGGAACATCATATTCAGTTTTAATTCCCTTAGTTTCATTAACTATTTTTTCACCAAGGAATTTTAATATTTTATTTTCAGCATCTATTTTAGGTGTTACATCAAATAACTCAGGGTTATTTTCAATAAAGTTTGTATCACATGCACCATTTTTAAAGTCTTCATTATTTAAAACATTAATTAGGAAATCAACATTTGTTTTAACACCTGTAATATTTGTTTCTTTAATTGCTCTAATTGACTTTCTTACAGCATCTTCAAAGGTTCTAGAATAAGCTGTAGTCTTAACTAATAAGCTATCATAATATGGTGAAATTACAGCTCCTGCAAATCCATTACCACCATCAAGTCTTATACCAAAACCTCCACTTGTTCTATAAACATCTATCTTACCAGTATCTGGTGAGAAGTTATTTGAAGGATCTTCTGTTGTAACTCTACATTGAATTGCAAATCCTCTTGGTTTAATATCTTCCTGAGAAGGTATGGAAACTTCATTAGAATCTAAACTATACCCTTCAGCAATTAATATTTGACTTTGTACAATATCAATACCTGTTGTCATTTCAGTAATAGTATGTTCTACTTGTACTCTAGGATTCATTTCAATAAAGTAATGATTTTCATGTTTATCTACTAAGAATTCAAGAGTTCCTGCACTTCTATAGGAAACTGATCTTGCAATCTTTAATGCATCATCACAAATTTCCTTTCTCTTTGCATCTGAAAGTGATAATGCCGGACTAATTTCAATTACCTTTTGGTGTCTTCTTTGAATTGAACAGTCTCTTTCATATAAATGTACTACATTACCATATTTATCACCTAAAACTTGAATTTCAATATGTTTTGGTCCTTCTACATATTTTTCTATAAAAATATCATCAATACCAAAAGCTTTTTTAGCCTCATTTTTAGCACTTCTATATTGATCTATTATTTCATCTTCATTTCTAACAATTCTCATACCTCTACCGCCGCCACCTGCAGCTGCCTTTAGCATTATAGGGTATCCACATTCTTTAGCAAATTTAATTGCCTCTTCTTCACTTTCAATTGGTTTTTCAACACCTGGAATTACCGGAACACCAACCTCAATTGCAGCAAGTTTTGATTTTATCTTATCTCCTAGTCTTTCCATCATTTCTGATTTAGGTCCTATAAATTCAATACCTGCTTCTTCACATCTTCTTGCAAATTCAGGGTTTTCTGATAAAAATCCATAACCTGGATGTATAGCATCAACCTTTTTCTTTAAAGCAAGTTCTATAATTTCATCAATATTTAAGTAAGCTTCTACAGGTCCTTTGTTTTTACCAATTAAATAAGATTCATGAGCCTTAGTTCTGAAAATTGCTCTTTTATCTTCTTCTGAATATATTGCAACAGTTCTAATTCCAAGTTCATGGCAAGCTCTAAATATTCTAATTGCAATTTCCCCTCTGTTTGCTACTAAAACCCTTTTAAATTTTTGCGCCAAATTTAACAACTCCTTTATTTATATCCATAATTCTAAACTTACAACTTATGGACTTTTTATCTAAGTCTCTACACTAAATCACATTATAACATACTTTTCGCAACTGTTTATAGTTATTTTTTGTTTTTTGTATGATTTTTTCTATAACAGATCATGTTTTATATAATTTAAGGTAGCATCCTCACCCTTTTCACGTAACATTGTTAATAATTCTTCTAAAATCATTCGTGTTTTATCATTTATTATGTAGTAATCCTTCCCTATATTGTAATATTCAAGAGAACTCCCATCTTTATACTTATCCTTCAAATAATTTTTAGAGGCGGCAAGTCTGTCTAAAAACATTTCTACAACATAATTAATTGGCATTTCCATACCAACATATCCTTCTTTTATATTTAAGGAATAATCCATCCAATATTCAAAATGATGCTTATTTCTTCCTTTGTGATGTAGCCACGCCTTTGAATACCCCTCTTCTTTCTTTTGAACTCCATTTGGACTAATATTGCCTTGATAATACTTAATTCCAGCTGAAAATTCAGTAATAGAATATTTTGATAAATCATGAAGGAATCCCTGTTTATATAAACCAACCTTAAAACAATATTTCATAACTATTAATTTATGATTAGTTATGGTTTTAAAATGTTTGAAAAAATTAACTATCTTCATTTTACTCTCCTTACGTAAAATAAGAACAACGGCAATTCCGTTGTTCTTATATAAAAAAACTAATTTTTAAGCTTTGGGAAATATTTAGTATGCACCAATTCATGAGCCTTACTGCTTAATGGGTGATCTAAATACTTTTCATATATTTTAAGTACTGAAGGATTTTCATGAGAACGTCTAAATTCAACTTTTCTGTCAATATCGTTTATTCCTTCACTTCTCTTTAATAAGGTTTCTTGTTTT
>CAMNZV010000103.1 GCA_946575275.1 uncultured Clostridium sp.
TGAATATGAAAAATTTGAACTTGATGAATTACCAGATGATTTAGGACTAGATGATTTTAATGATGAACACTAATTTTGAAGGGAGGATATACCCTTGTTTGAATCAAATAAATTTGATGCTATGCAAATAGGTTTAGCATCACCTGAACAAGTAAGACAATGGTCAAGAGGCGAGGTAAAAAAGCCAGAAACAATTAATTATAGAACGCTTAAACCGGAAAGAGATGGTTTATTCTGTGAAAGAATTTTTGGTCCTATGAAGGATTGGGAATGTCACTGTGGTAAATATAAGAGAGTTAGATATAAGGGAATAGTTTGTGATAGATGTGGAGTAGAAGTTACTAAATCTAAAGTGAGAAGAGAAAGAATGGGGCATATTGAACTTGCAGCCCCAGTCTCTCATATTTGGTATTTCAAAGGAATACCATCAAGAATGGGACTTATACTTGATATGTCACCAAGATCCTTAGAGAAAATTTTATACTTTGCATCCTATGTTGTAATTGACCCAAAAGAAACTGCATTGCTTAAAAAGCAGTTACTAAACGAAAAGGAATATAGAGAAGCAGTAGATAAATATGGAGAAGATAATTTTAAAGCTGGAATGGGTGCTGAATCTATTCAAGAATTGCTTGGTGAAATTGATTTAGAAGCACAATCAATAGAACTTAAAGCTGATTTGAAATTAAGTACAGGGCAAAAAAGAGTTAGGATAATTAGAAGATTAGAAGTAATAGAGTCTTTTAAGCAATCAAATAACGATCCAAAATGGATGATTATAAATGTTATACCTGTAATTCCACCAGATTTAAGACCTATGGTTCAATTAGATGGAGGAAGATTTGCAACATCAGATTTAAATGATCTATATAGAAGAGTTATTAATAGAAATAATAGACTTAAAAAATTATTAGACTTAGGGGCTCCAGACATTATAGTAAGAAATGAAAAGAGAATGCTTCAAGAAGCAGTTGATGCACTTATTGATAATGGTAGAAGAGGAAGACCAGTAACTGGACCTGGAAATAGACCATTAAAATCTTTATCAGATATGCTAAAAGGTAAGCAAGGAAGATTTAGACAAAACCTTCTAGGAAAAAGAGTTGACTATTCAGGAAGATCAGTTATAGTAGTTGGGCCAGAACTTAAAATGTACCAATGTGGATTACCAAAAGAAATGGCGCTTGAATTATTTAAACCATTTGTTATGAAAAAGTTAGTTGAAGATGGTGTGGCTCATAACATTAAAAGTGCGAAAAGAATGGTAGAAAGAGTAATGCCACAGGTTTGGGATGTTCTAGAAGAAGTAATTGCAGACCATCCAGTACTACTAAATCGTGCGCCTACCTTACATAGACTTGGGATTCAAGCATTCCAACCTATATTAGTAGAAGGTAGAGCTATAAAATTGCATCCTTTAGTTTGTACAGCATATAATGCAGACTTTGATGGAGACCAAATGGCAGTGCATGTACCTTTATCTGTAGAAGCACAAGCAGAAGCAAGATTCTTAATGCTTGCAGCAACTAATATACTAAAACCATCAGATGGTAAACCAGTTTGTGTACCAACTCAGGATATGGTTTTAGGTTCATATTATTTAACTATGGAAAAAGATAAAGATAAGGGATATGGAAAGTACTTTTATTGTGTAGAAGAAGCTATAATGGCATATGAGACAAAAGCAATATCAATTCATGCTGAAATATTTATTAGAATAGATAAAGTTGTAGAAGGTGTTAAAAAATCAGCTATAATTAAGACAACAATTGGTAAGGTTATATTTAACGAATCAATTCCACAGGATTTAGGATTTGTTGATAGAACAAAGGAATCAGAAGAATTTAATTTAGAAGTTGATTTCCTAGTAACTAAGAAAACATTAGGTAATATAATTGATAGATGTTATTTGAAACATGGTGCAGCTAAAACATCAATTATGCTTGATAAAATAAAATCTTTAGGATACCATTATTCATCAATTGGAGCTGTTACAGTTGCAACTTCAGATATAAGGGTGCCACAAGCAAAATATGACTTATTAAAAGATGCTGACGAAACAGTTGATAAAATTGAAAAGATGTATAAGAGAGGTTTCATATCTGATGATGAAAGATATGAAAGAGTTATAGAAAAATGGACTAAGACTACAGAAGAGGTTGCAGATGCACTTATGGATAGTCTTGATAAATTTAATCCTATCTACATGATGGCGGATTCTGGAGCCAGAGGATCTAAGTCTCAAATCAAGCAACTTGCAGGAATGAGAGGATTAATGGCAAGTCCATCAGGTAAGATTCTAGAGTTGCCTATTAGGGCATCTTTTAGAGAAGGTCTTGATGTGTTAGAATACTTTATTTCCACACATGGAGCAAGAAAAGGTAATGCAGATACAGCTTTAAAGACAGCTGACTCAGGATATCTAACAAGAAGACTTGTAGATGTATCACAAGATGTTATAGTTAGACAACAAGATTGTGGCACTGATGATGGAATGTATGTATCTGAGATTAAAGAAGGAACTGAAGTTATTGAAGGTTTAGAAGAAAGACTAACTGGAAGATATTTAGCAGAAGATATTTTTGAAAATGATAAGAAAACTATAATCGCTGAAAAAAACTCATATGTTGATTCATATACTGCAGAAAAAATAGTAAAAACAGGAGTTAAGAAAGTTAAAATTAGATCTGTATTTACTTGTAACTGCAAAATAGGAGTTTGTGCTAAATGCTACGGAATGAATATGGCTACTGCTAAAAAGATTAATATAGGTGAAGCAGTAGGTATAATAGCAGCTCAATCTATTGGAGAACCAGGAACACAATTGACAATGAGAACATTCCATACAGGTGGTGTTGCTGGTGCAGATATAACTCAAGGTTTACCTAGAGTAGAAGAATTATTTGAAGCAAGAAAACCAAAAGGGTTAGCTATTGTAAGTGAAATAGCTGGAACAGTTACTATTGAAGAAACTAAGAAAAAGAGAACTGTTCATATTATAGGAGCAGATGGGGAAGAAAAAAGTTATGATATACCATTTGGTTCAAGACTTAAAGTTGGTAATGATGATTTAGTTGAGGCTGGAGATGAAGTTACAGAAGGTTCAGTTAACCCACATGATATTATGAATATTAAGGGTGTTGATGGAGCAAGAAGATACTTACTTTCAGAAGTACAAAAAGTATACAGACTACAAGGTGTTGATATAAATGATAAGCATCTAGAAGTAGTAGTAAAACAAATGACAAGAAAGATTAAAATATCTGATTCAGGGGACACTGAGTTACTACCAGGAACAATGATTGATATTTTTGATTTCGAAGAAGCTAATGCAAAGGTAAGAGAATTTGGTGGAGAAGAAGCAGTAGGAGAACAAGCGCTACTTGGTATAACTAAAGCTGCTCTTGCAACAGATAGCTTTTTATCAGCAGCATCTTTCCAAGAAACAACAAGAGTATTAACTGAAGCAGCAATTAAGGGTAAAATTGACCCTCTTGTTGGATTAAAAGAAAATGTTATTATAGGTAAATTAATTCCAGCAGGTACTGGTATGATGAGATATAGAAATATAACTGTACACGAAGAAAATGAAGAAACAGAAAAACAATACACTCATTCAATAGAATAACATGGAATTTTATTGACATGTTTTTATGAAAATGATAAAATACGAATTGTGTGATTTAAATTAGCACAATTCGTATTGTTGTCTAAAATTAAATAACAAAATTTAATGCTATCTTTTTAATATTTAAATAGATAAAATTATTACAGGAGGTGAAAAGATGCCAACTATAAGCCAATTGGTTAGAAAAGGAAGAAAAGTAGCTGAAACTAAGTCAAATGCACCAGCACTAAAAGAATGTCCTCAAAGAAGGGGAGTATGTACTGTAGTTAAAACAAGTACACCAAAGAAGCCTAACTCAGCACTTAGAAAAATTGCCAGAGTAAGACTTACTAATGGATTTGAAGTAACTGCATATATTGGTGGTGTAGGCCATAACTTACAAGAACATAGTGTTGTTCTTATAAGAGGTGGTAGAGTTAAGGATCTTCCTGGTGTTAGATACCATATAGTAAGAGGCGCACTAGACTGTGCTGGAGTAGCTAACAGAATGCAGGCAAGATCAAAATATGGAGCAAAGAGACCTAAGAAGTAATTTCTTAGAGATAATCTTTGATTCGAGGTAGTGCTTATCTTCAGAATTTACATAGATTATTATGATTTAAATAAAGTTTATATAGATTAAGAAGTTAGCACTTTGCGGTATGGAAAGTACCGAGTACCTATGAACTTAAATTTTTATTGTTAAGGAGGGAAGAAAAGTGCCAAGAAAGGGACATATAGCAAAAAGAGATGTATTACCAGATCCATTATACAATTCAAAAGTTGTTACAAAACTTATAAATAATATAATGGAAGATGGGAAAAAGGGAGTAGCACAAAAAATATGTTATGATGCATTTACAATTATGGCTCAAAAGAGCGATAAGGAAGCATTAGAAGTATTTGAAGATGCAATGAACAATGTAATGCCATTACTAGAAGTTAAAGCTAGAAGAATAGGTGGTGCTACATATCAAGTACCGATAGAAGTAAGAGCTGAAAGAAGACAGACTTTAGGTATCAGATGGATGCTAGCTGCTGCTAGAAAAAGAGGAGAAAAGCTTATGAGTGAAAGATTAGCTGGAGAATTATTAGATGCAGCTAACAACACTGGTGCAGCCGTTAAGAAAAGAGAAGATACTCACAAGATGGCAGAAGCAAACAAAGCTTTCGCTCACTACAGATACTAATAGAAAACTGTTTTGGTTCTTTATACCAAAGCAGTTTTGTCAAATTTATTAATAGGATAGTTGAGAGGAGGAAATTTAATGGCAAGAAAATATTCGTTAGATAAGTTCCGTAATTTCGGAATTATGGCACATATTGATGCAGGAAAAACAACAACAACTGAGCGTATACTTTTTTATGCAGGAAAAACTCATAAAATAGGAGAAACTCATACTGGTGAATCTCAAATGGACTGGATGGAACAAGAAAAAGAAAGAGGTATCACAATAACTTCAGCTGCTACAGCATGTGAATGGAAAGGTCATGAATTAAATATAATTGATACTCCAGGGCACGTAGACTTTACAGTTGAAGTTGAAAGATCACTAAGAGTACTAGATGGAGCAGTTACTGTTCTTGATGCGAAAAGTGGAGTAGAACCTCAAACTGAAACTGTTTGGAGGCAAGCAGATAAGTATGGTGTTCCAAGAATGATTTATGTTAATAAAATGGATGCAACAGGAGCAGATTTCTTTAGATGTATAACAACAGTTAGAGAAAGATTAAAAGCAAACTGTGTTGCTATACAAATTCCAATAGGTAGTGAAGATACATTTAAAGGTATGGTAGATCTAATTACTAATAAAGCAAATGTATTTTACGATGATCTTGGTAAAGACATTAGAATTGAAGAAATTCCTGCGGATTTAGCTGAACAAGCAGAAGAATACAGAGGAATAATGATAGAAGCTATTGCTGAAACAGATGAAGAATTAATGATGAAATACTTAGAAGGTGAAGAAATCACTGAAGAGGAAATTAAAAAAGCATTAAGAAAAGCAACAATAGCAAATGAAATTTATCCTTGTATATGTGGTTCATCATACAAGAATAAAGGTGTTCAAGAAATGATTGATGGGGTTGTAGATTATCTACCATCACCATTAGAAATAGAAGCTGTAAAAGGTGTAACTTTAGATGGAGAAGAAGCTACAAGAAAAGCTGATGATTCAGAACCATTATCTGCATTAGCATTTAAAATAGCTACAGATCCATTTGTAGGAAGATTAGCATTTGCAAGAGTCTATTCTGGAGTAATGCAAAGTGGTTCTTATGTTTTAAACTCTACAAAAGGAAAAAAAGAGAGAGTTGGAAGATTAGTTAAGATGCATGCAAATCACAGAGAAGAAGTTGAAGCACTTGAAGCAGGTGAATTAGGTGCAGTAATTGGGCTTAAAAACACTACAACTGGTGATACTTTATGCTCAGAAGATAATGCAATAATATTAGAACAAATGGAATTCCCAGAACCAGTTATTAAAGTTGCAATTGAACCTAAAACAAAAGTAGGTCAAGAAAAAATGGGTATTGCATTAGCAAAGCTTGCTGAAGAAGACCCAACATTCAAGACTTATACTGATCAAGAAACAGGTCAAACAATAATAGCAGGAATGGGTGAATTACACTTAGATATTATTGTTGATAGACTTCAAAGAGAATCTAACGTTGAATGAACGGTAGGTACACCTCAAGTTGCAGAGGAAGATACAATTAGAAAAGCTGTTAAAGCTGCTCCTATACATGC
>CAMNZV010000104.1 GCA_946575275.1 uncultured Clostridium sp.
GGATATGCTAGGGGAGAAAACTGAAAAGAAAGATAATACCTATAATATACTTGGAGCATCACTATACAGTTATCGTATAAAATCTGATATTAATGAAATAAAGGATTTAATGAAGGAAAGCTTTAATTATGAGGCAATTGCTACAATGTGTGTTGATACAGGAGAAGACATTATAAGAAAAAGTGTATCAGCAAAGCTTAATATTGTATTATCTTTTGAGGCTTTAGAACTTGCAAAATATATGGAGGAAAATTATGATATACCATATATTTATGGAGGACCTTATGGTTATAAAAATACCTTAGAATGGTTAAAAAATATATCAAAAATTATTAATGTTAGCGTAAATAGTAGCCTAACTAAAAGAATTATGGAAAGAACTATGGTAATTAAGCATTATAGAATGTATTTAATGATGCTTAAGAATTATAAGCCAACTGTTAGTATTTATACTGAATATGATAAATTAATTGGCTTTAGAAAAATAGTAGAGGAATTTGGATTTAATATTGATAGTGCAATTTGTAGTCATAGTTTAAAGGGTATAAATGATGAAAATATAATAACTTTAAATTCTGAAAAAGTAAGAATTGATATTTTTAATGAAAAAAATCATCAATTAATTATAGCAGATGATATTACCTTTAAAATGGTAGATAATACAAATGTAAAATTTAGGGCTAGCATGCCAGTTGTATATGGAAGTCAGGATGCAAATCATATGCCATTAGTTGGTATAAGAGGTATGGATTACTTTTTAGAATATATGGATTGGTATTTGCAAACATTACGTTAAATATAGTAGAGATATTTTTCAAATTATTGTATAATATTATTAAGTAAAGGATGTTCTTTTTATAAGAGCATCTTTTTTGCATAGGGGTGAAAAAATGGGAAAGTTCATACAGGATATAGAAGAAAAGGCCATAATAGGATTAAATAATAAACCAATTATTGATGATAATTATATTGTATCCAATAAGCTTATTGTAAATTCTAAAAGGGGAAACTTGCTAAGTGAATTAAAACTAAGCTTAAAGGAATGTAAAGCCTTTTACTTTAGCGTTGCATTTATAAATTATAGTGGGCTTCAATTATTATTAGATTCATTTAAGGACCTAGAAGACAAAGGAATAAAAGGAAATATAATTACATCAACTTATTTAAATTTTACAGAGCCTAAAGCTTTAGAGAAAATTAGAAATTTTAAAAACATAGATTTAAAGGTTTTTATAACAGATAAGGATAAAGGATTTCATACAAAAGCTTACATATTTGAAAATGAGGAAGATTATAAAATTATAATAGGATCATCAAACATTACACAAAGAGCTTTAAAAAGTAATGTAGAATGGAATGTTATGATTATATCAAAAAAGGAAACCGAATTTGTTACTGAAGTTTTAGAGGAATATAAAAGTATATGGAATACCACAGGCTTTGTAGATGATGATTTTTTAAATAAATATGAGGCATTTATAAAGTCTATTAGAAAAAAAGAAAAGCAACAGGCTATAGATTTTAATGACTTTCAAATTATTAAGCCAAATATTATGCAAAGTCAAGCAGTTAATAATTTAATTAGACTTAGAAAATCTGGAGAAAGCAAGGGTCTTGTAATTGCTGCAACTGGTACTGGAAAGACATATATGTCAGCCTTTGATGTAATGGAGTATAATCCAAGTAAAATGCTATTTTTAGTTCACAGGGAAGATATTTTAATAAGTTCAGAAAAAACATACAAAAGCCTATTAAAAAATAAAAATACTAAAACTGGTTTTTATACAGGAAATGCTAAAGATACAAATGTAGATTATCTTTTTGCAACAGTTCAAACTATGGAAAGAAATTTAGAAAAATTTAATAGTGAAGAATATGAATACATTGTAATTGATGAAGCACATCACAGCACAAGTCCAACCTATCTTAAAATATTAAATTATTTTAAACCTAAATTTTTACTTGGAATTACAGCTACACCAGAAAGATGTGATACAGGGAATATTTTTGATGTATTTGATAATAATGTAGCTTTAGAAGTACGATTAAATGAAGCTTTAGAAAATGAGCTTGTAATTCCCTTTCACTATTTTGGGATTACAGACATAGAGGATGTTAACCTTAAAGATATTAACTTAGATAACATTAATGAAATAGCAGAAAAATTAATGATTAATTCAAGAGTTAATTATATAATTGAAAAAATGAACTTTTATGGTTTTGATGGAATAAAACAAAAATCAATTGGATTTTGTATAAATAAAGAACATGCATGGTATATGGCAAGGGAATTTAATAATAAGGGTATAGAAAGCATAGCTTTAACAGGTGATAATTCAATTAATGATAGAGAAAAAGCAATTAAAGCCTTAGAAGATGAAAATAATCCACTGAAGGTTATATTTACTGTGGATATATTTAATGAAGGTGTGGATATCCCTTCAATAAATCAAGTGTTAATGTTAAGACCAACAAATTCTCCAATAATATTTATACAACAATTAGGAAGAGGTCTTAGAAAACATGAAAGTAAAGAGTTTCTAACGGTACTTGATTTCATTGGTAATCATAACAAAGCCTTTCTAATATCATTAGCCTTAAAGGGAGGCAGATATTATGATAAAGATAGCTTAAAGGTATCAGTTGCAACTGATTTTAGTGAAATACCAGGATGTTCTAATATTCAAATGGATGCTATTGCAAAGGAGAGAATACTAGAGCAATTAAATACAGAAAACTTTAATAATTTTAAATATTTAAAGGAAGAGTATAATGAATTTAAAAGTCTTTTAGGTGGAAAAATACCATACAAATTAATGGACTATATTAAATATGATGGGGCACCAAACCCTATAAAGTTTATAAATTATTCTAAAACCTATATAGAATTTATCCAAAAGGTTGAAAAGCAAGATAATTGTTATAGTGAAGAATTTATGAAAACCTTAAAGGAATTATCTTTAAAGCTTCCCATTAAAAGACCACATGAATTTATAATTATAAAATATTTATTAGATAGTAGCGAAATAGACCTAAAAACAGCAAAAGGAGCTATATTAAAATATTTAGATTTTTGTGATGAAGAAACAATTACTCATACCTTTAAAAATTTAAATCAAGACTTTTATGATAAAGGACAAATTGCTACTTATACTAAATTATTTAATCATGAAGATAATAAACTTATAAGAATGTTATCCTTTGAAAAAATAATAAAAGAAAATAAGTATATAATAAGGGACTTGTTAAATTATGGTTTGATAACCTATGAAAAAAACTTTGGTAGTAGAAATTATAAAATACCATTCTTTAAGTTGTATGAACAATATCAAATGGTGGATGCAGCACTGTTATCTAATTATGAAAAAATCCACAGCTCCTTTAGAGGAAGTGGTTTACTTTCAAATAATAATGAATACTTTTTATATATTGATTTGCATAAAGAGAATGATATTAAAGAAAGTATAAACTATAAGGATGAATTTATAAATAGAGGAGAATTTCAGTGGCAAACACCAAACAATACATCTCAATTATCTGAAAGAGGTAAGAATATAACTAAAAATAAAGAAAGAAATATAAACCTTCATCTATTTGTTAGGAAGTATAAGGAGATAGATTCCAAAAGTCAGCCTTACATATACATTGGAAAAGGAAATACCATAAGCTATGAAGGAGAAAGACCTATAACAGTTAAGTTTAAGCTTGAAAATAAAATACCTGAGGGGCTATACATGGAGTTTGTTAAAAAGGTATAAATAAACTTCCCTTTGATAAAATTTATTATCAAAGGGAAGTTTTATAATTATCTGTTGTATCCATTAATATGATTTTTATGCCAATTCCATGCACTGCTAATTATGGTTTCTAAGTCATCATAAACAGGTTTCCATCCTAGTTCTTTAATTGCCTTTTCAGAGGAAGCAATTAAAACAGCAGGGTCACCTAAACGTCTTTTTGAAATTTCAGCTGGAATTTCATGACCTGTAACCTTTCTTGCTATGTCTATAACCTCTTTAACAGAAAAGCCAGCTCCATTTCCAAGATTAAAGGAAGCACTTTCACCACCATTTTGTAGTCTTTTTACAGCTAAAAGGTGAGCAGAAGCTAAATCAGAAACATGGACATAGTCACGTATGCATGTACCATCTTTAGTGTTATAATCATCACCAAATATTTTAATAGAATCTCTTTTACCTAAAGCAACATTTAAAATTAATGGGATTAAATGAGTTTCAGGTGAATGATCCTCACCAATAGAGCCATTAATATGAGCTCCAGCAGCATTAAAATATCTTAAGGCTGTGTATTTAATACCATAAGCAACATCACACCATTTAAGAATTTTTTCAACTAGTAATTTTGATTCTCCATAAGCATTAGTTGGAAGAGTTTTGTCAGTTTCAACTATAGGAACAGATTCTGGTTCTCCATAGGTTGCAGCAGTTGAGGAGAAAACTATGTATTTAACATTATTATCTCTCATAGCTTCAAGAAGGCTAATAGTTCCATATACATTATTGTTAAAATATTTTAAAGGCTCTGTCATACTTTCTGATACAAGAGAATATGCGGCAAAGTCAATAACAGCATCTATTTTATTTTCAGTAAATATCTTATTTAAAATTTCTTTATCCCTTAAGTCACCTTCATATAATTTTCCACCAAGTAAGGCTTCTTTATGTCCCTTTACAAAGTTGTCAAGAACAACTACATCAATATTATTTTCTAACAAATGTGCTACCATATGGCTACCAATATAGCCAGCACCACCACAAATTAGTATTTTCATATAATAACCACTCCTTTATATAGTTATTATAACATAGATTTATGGTATAATTAATAAAAAGTCCATTTTGGATGAATTAAAAAGGAAGAGGTGTAATGATATGCCAATTAAAATACCAAAAGAATTACCTGCATTTAAAGTATTAAGTGCTGAAAATATATTTGTAATGCCAGATGAAAGAGCTATTTCACAGGATATTAGACCTTTAAAGATAGCCATATTAAATTTAATGCCAAAAAAAATAGTGGCAGAAAACCAAATATTGCGATACTTATCTAATTCACCACTACAAGTAGAAATAAAATTAATTCAAACTAAAAGTTATGTTCCCCATAATATTTCTATGGAACATTTAGAGAGGTTTTATAATTTCTTTGATGAAATAAAAGATGAAAAGTTTGATGGTCTTATAATTACAGGAGCACCTGTTGAGCAAATGGATTTTAAAGAGGTTGCTTATTGGAGGGAATTAACTGAAATAATGGAATGGAGCAAAACAAATGTTTTCTCAACCTTACATATATGTTGGGGTGCACAGGCGGGACTTTATTACCATTATGGAATACAAAAGTATCATCTAGATAAAAAGCAATTTGGAATTTTTGAACACAGAGTAAATAATGAAATGGCAGAAATAACAAGAGGTTTAGATGAACCTTTTTATGCCCCACATTCAAGACATAGTGAAGTTAGGGCAGAGGATATTAAAAAGGTAAAGGATCTTGAAATTTTATCTGAATCTGATGAAGCAGGAGTTTTCATTGTTGCAACTCCAGACAACAGAAAAATCTTTATAACTGGTCATTTAGAATATGATAGAGATACATTAAAAGATGAGTATTTTAGAGATAAGGATAAGGGCCTTGACATAAATATACCAGTTAATTATTTTCCAAATAACGATGAAAATAAAGTTCCACTTATGAAATGGAGAGGTAGTGCCCATATAGTTTTTGCAAATTGGTTAAATTATTGTATTTATCAAAATACCCCATTTGATATTGAGACTATTAAATAATAGGAGATTTATTTATGAAAAAAATATTAATCTGTGATGATGAAAAAGAGATACTTGAAATTTTAGAATTATTCCTTTCAAAGGAAGGCTATAAAATAATCAAAGCATATGATGGAGAGGAAGCCCTTAAAGTTATAGATGAAAATAATGATATTGCATTAGCTATACTTGATATTATGATGCCAAAGGTTGATGGTAATAACCTAGTTAAAATAATTAGAGAGAACTTAAGTATCCCAATAATTATGATATCTGCAAAAAATCAAGATTCAGATAAGATTTTAGCATTAGAATTAGGGGCTGATGATTATATCACAAAGCCCTTTAATCCTTTAGAAATGGTTGCAAGAGTAAATGCACAAATTAGAAGGGTTTACAAATTAAATACAAAGATAAATACTTCTGATGTAATTAAAATAGGTGATGTAGAACTTGATACATATAACGTTAATGTTAAAGTTCGTGGTGAAGAAATTGAACTAACATTTATGGAATATGGTATTTTGAAATTTTTAATGGAGAACGCAGGCAG
>CAMNZV010000105.1 GCA_946575275.1 uncultured Clostridium sp.
CATCTCCCACCTGTAAAGGATGGGAGAATTACATATAGTTTAACTTAAAAGCAGAGTCCAGAAATTACTTCTGTACTCTGCTAAAATAATCTAATTAATCTAAATTAGTATATCCCATTAAACTTTTATCTACAGCTTTTGCTACTTCTCGGCCCTCATTAATTGCAAATACAACTAAAGATTGACCTCTGTGCATATCACCTGCAACATATACCTTGTTAATTGATGTTTCATATTGACTTGCCTTAGTTACAACATTAGTCCTCTGATCTACCTCAACCCCAAAAGCCTTTACAACATATTCTTCACTACCTAAAAAACCTGCTGCAATTAATACTAAATCAGCATCTAATTCATATTCAGACCCTGCAACTTCAACCATTTGCATTCTGCCTGTTTTTTCATCTTTCTTAGATTCTAATTTAACAAGTTTAACCTTTGAAATTTCCCCCTTATCATTTGCAATAAATTCTTTTACTGTTGTTTGATATATTCTTGGATCGTGTCCATATACAGCAATTGCTTCCTCTTGACCATAATCTGTCTTGCAAACTTTTGGCCATTCAGGCCATGGATTTGAATTAGAACGTCTATCTGGAAGTTTTGGCATCATTTCAAGTTGAGTTACTGATAATGCACCATGTCTAATTGATGTACCAACACAATCATTACCTGTATCTCCACCACCAATTACAATTACATTTTTCCCTTTAGCTGATATATATTCTCCATCTTTCAAGTTTGAATTTAAAAGACTTTTAGTGGTTGCCTTTAGAAAATCTACTGCAAAATATATTCCTTTAGATTCTCTTCCTTTAGCTTTTATGTCTCTTGGATTTGATGCTCCACAAGCTAAAATTACACTATCAAACTCCTTTAATAATTTGCTTGATTTGTAATTTGCACCAATATTACATCCAGTTTCAAACTTAACTCCTTCTTCTTCCATTATATTTACTTTTCTATCAATGAATCTCTTTTCAAGTTTCATGTTAGGTATTCCATACATAAGAAGCCCACCTACTCGGTCTTCTCTTTCAAATACAGTAACATCATGACCTCTTTTGTTTAATTGATCAGCTGCTGCAAGTCCTGCAGGTCCTGAACCAACGATAGCAATTTTCTTTCCTGTTCTTACCTTTGGCGGATTAGCTTTAATTAGTCCACTTTCATAAGCATTTTCAATTATACTTAATTCATTTTCTTTTATATTTACTGAATCTCCATTTAATCCACAGGTACATCCAGCTTCGCAAGGTGCTGGACATACTCTTCCTGTAAATTCCGGAAAATTATTTGTTTTTGCTAATCTTTCATAAGCCTGTTTCCAATTACCTGTGAATATTAAATCATTCCATTCTGGTATTAAGTTGTGAATTGGACAACCTGTCACCGCACCATTTAACATAATACCGGATTGACAAAATGGCACTCCACAATCCATACAACGTGCCCCTTGGATTTGTTGCTTTTCCTTAGGCAATAGGGTATGGAATTCATTAAAGTCTTTTATTCTTGTATTAGCCTTTGTAGATTTACTTACTAAACGTTCAAAGTCTAAAAAGCCTGTTGGTTTTCCCATTATCTTCCCCTCTTTCCTAACCTCTTGTATTAGCATAAAATGCTTCTATTTGTGCTTGTTCACTGCTTAGTCCCTTTTCTTCCATTTGAACTATTGCATTTAACATACGTTTATAATCATGTGGTATAACTTTCTTAAATCTTGGTAAATATTCACCAAAGTTCTCTAAAATCATCTTACCCTTTTTAGAGTTTGTAACCTTAACATGTTCTTCAATTAATTCTTTTAATTCTAAAACATCATATTTAGAAGTTACAGCTTCAGATGATACTAATTGTTTGTTTAATTTTAAATATAGGTGGCTATCTTCATCAAGAACGTAAGCTATTCCACCACTCATTCCTGCTGCAAAGTTCTTTCCTGTATTACCTAAAATTACAACTCTACCACCTGTCATATATTCTAAACCATGTTCTCCAACACCTTCTACAACTGCTGTTGCCCCTGAATTTCTTACACAGAATCTTTCTCCAGCAACTCCATTTATAAAGGCTTTACCACTTGTTGCACCATATAATGCAACATTACCTATAATAATATTTTCATCCTCTTTGAATTTAATTCCACTTGGTGGATAAACAATTAGTTTTCCTCCTGATAATCCCTTACCAAAATAGTCATTACTATCTCCAATAAGTTCAAGTGTTAACCCCTTTGGAATAAATGCTCCAAAACTTTGACCTCCACTACCATTACATTTTACAGTAAATGTATCATCATCTAATGTATTGTAGTATTTTTTTGTGATTTCTGCACCAAATATTGTTCCAAGTGTTCTGTCAATATTAGTTACATTTATTTCAATAGTTTTCTTTTCTTTATTTTCAAGTGCTGTTTTAAACTTTTTAAGTAATATTTTTTCATCTACTGTTTTTTCAAGTTCAAAATCATAAACTTGTTTATTGTTATACTTAACACTATATTCTTTTCCTGCAAAAGGATTGTTAAGTATTCTATCAAGCTCTAAAGTTTCTGAAGCCCCTACATTAACATCTCGTCTTTGTGATAAAAGATCTGTTCTTCCAACTAATTCATCAACTGTTTTAAGTCCAAGGCTTGCCATTATTTCTCTTAATTCTTGTGCTACAAATTTCATGAAGTTTATTATATACTCTGGCTTACCATTAAATCTTTTTCTAAGTTCAGGATTTTGGGTTGCAACTCCAACTGGACATGTATCTAAATTACAAACTCTCATCATTACACATCCCATTGTTACAAGTGGTGCTGTGGCAAAACCAAATTCCTCTGCTCCAAGCATAGCTGCAACTGCAACATCTCTACCACTCATAAGCTTACCATCTGTTTCAATAACAACTTTTGTTCTTAAATCGTTCATTATTAGTGTTTGATGTGCCTCTGCAAGTCCTAGTTCCCAAGGAAGTCCTGCATTATAAATAGAGTTTCTTGGTGCTGCACCTGTTCCTCCATCATAACCTGAAACTAAAACAACCTGTGCTCCTGCTTTTGCAACACCTGCTGCAACTGTTCCAACTCCTGCTTCTGATACAAGCTTTACTGAAATTCTCGCATCCTTATTTGCATTTTTACAGTCATATATTAATTGTGCTAAATCTTCAATTGAATATATATCATGATGTGGTGGTGGTGATATTAAGCTTACTCCTGGTGTTGAATGTCTTGTCTTTGCAATCCATGGATAAACTTTTCCAGCTGGCAAGTGTCCACCTTCTCCTGGTTTTGCTCCCTGTGCCATTTTAATTTGAATTTCTTTTGCACTTGTTAAATATTTTGAGGTAACTCCAAATCTACCTGAGGCAACCTGTTTAATTGCAGAACATTTATTTAAACCATCTTTTCCAATTGATAATCTATCTAAATCTTCTCCACCTTCACCAGAGTTTGACTTTCCACCTATGGTATTCATTGCAATAGCTAAAGTTTCATGTGCTTCTTTGGAAATAGATCCATATGACATAGCTCCTGTTTTAAATCTCTTTACTATTGAATCTACTGATTCAACTTCATCAATTGAAATACCTTTTTTAGGATAATTAAATTCTAATAAGCCTCTTAGATTTCCAGTTCCTAGTTCATCATTAATTAATGATGTATATTCTTTAAATAATCCATAGTCAGAATTTCTAGTTGCCATTTGTAATAAATGAATAGTTTTTGGATTATATAAATGTTCTTCTTTTTCACTTCTTAATTTATGACTTCCTGTGCTTTCAAGTTTTAAGTTCACGTTTAATCCCATTGGATCAAATGCTTTTGAATGAAGATAATTAACTTGATCTGCTATATCATTTAATGAAATACCTTCTATTCTGCTTACTGTGTTTGTAAAGTATTTATTAATTACAGTAGAGTTTATACCAATAGCCTCAAATATTTGAGAACCTTGATATGATTGTATAGTTGAAATACCCATTTTTGATGCAATTTTAACTATACCACTTAAAATTGCCTTGTTATAATCGTTAACTGCTGCATAATAATCCTTATCTAAGCTGTTATTATCAATAAGCTGTTTTATGCTTTCTTGTGCTAAATATGGGTTAATGGCACATGCTCCATATCCAAGTAAGGTCGCAAAATGATGTACTTCCCTTGGTTCTCCACTTTCAAGAATCATTGCTACAGATGTTCTCTTTTTAGTTTTAACTAAATGCTGTTGAAGTGCTGATACTGCAAGTAATGATGGTATTGCTACATGGTTTTCATCAACTCCACGATCTGATAAAATTAAAATGTTTGCTCCATCTGTATATGCTCTATCTGTTTCTAAAAATAAATGATCTATTGCACGTTCAAGAGATGTATTCTTATAATAAGTAATTGGAATAACCTTAACTTTAAAGCCTTCAACCTTCATATTTTTAATTTTTATTAAATCTGTACTAGTAAGTATAGGATTTTTTACTTTTAAAATCTTACAATTTTCTGCTTTTTCCTCTAGTAAGTTTCCATCATTACCAATATATACTGAAGTAGATGTTACTATATCCTCACGAATAGCATCTATAGGTGGATTGGTAACTTGTGCAAATAATTGTTTGAAATAGTTAAATAGTGGCTGATGCATCTTTGAAAGAACTGGAAGTGGACTATCAACTCCCATTGCTGCAATTGCCTCTGAACCATTTTTAGCCATTGGAAGTATTGCAGTTTTATAGTCTTCATAAGTATATCCAAAGGATTTTAATAGTTTTGCTCTTTCTTCATCAGAATATTCATATACTTTTTGATTTGGTATCTTTAAATTTTTAAGTTTAATTAAATTGCTATCAAGCCATTCCCCATAAGGTTTGCTCTTTGCATAATGTCTTTTAAGAGTTTCATCCCCTATAAGTTCACCTTTTACAGTATCAACTAGTAGCATTTTACCTGGTCTTAATCTATCTTTTACCACTATATTTTCTGCTGGAATATCAAGAACTCCAACCTCAGATGAAAGTATTAAATAATCATCATTTGTAATGTAATAACGAGAAGGTCTAAGTCCATTTCTATCAAGTATAGCTCCCATTACATCTCCATCACTAAATAATATTGATGCAGGTCCATCCCATGGTTCCATCATAGTTGCATAATATTGATAGAAGTCTTTTTTAGATTTACTTATGCTATCGTCCTTTTCCCATGGTTCTGGTATTGTAATCATAACAGCAAGTGGCAATTCCATCCCACTCATAACTAGAAATTCTAAAGAATTGTCAAGCATAGCTGAATCTGATCCTTCTTGATTAACAACTGGAATAACCTTGTGCATTTCACCTTCTAAATATTTAGATGACATATTTTCTTCACGTGCAAGCATTTTATCAACATTCCCACGAATGGTATTAATTTCACCATTATGTACCATAAATCTGTTTGGATGTGCTCTTTGCCAACTTGGGTTAGTGTTAGTACTAAAACGTGAATGAACCATTGCTATTGCAGATTCATAGGCTGGATTTTGTAAATCCCTAAAGAATAAACGTAATTGTCCAACTAAGAACATTCCTTTATATACAATAGTTCTACTTGATAATGAAACAACATATGTGTCATCGTTACTTTGTTCAAAAACTCTACGTGCTACATATAATTTTCTATCAAAATCTAATCCTTTTTTAACATCATTAGGTCTTTTAATAAAAGCTTGCATTATACATGGCATACAATCCAATGCTTTTTTCCCTAATACATCTGGCACTGTTGGAACTTCTCTCCATCCTAAAAATTCAAGACCTTCTTTTTCAACAATGATTTCAAACATTTTTTTAGCTTGATTTCTTTTAGGTTCATCCTGTGGAAAAAAGAACATTCCTATTCCATAATCCCTATCTTGGCCCAAAAAAATACCGAGTGGTTTAACTGCTTGAGAAAAAAAGTTGTGCGAAATCTGTAAAAGAATTCCTACTCCATCTCCAGTTTTACCCTCGGCGTCTTTGCCAGCTCTATGTTCTAAATTTTCAACTATCTTAAGTGCATTTGCTACGGTATCATGAGTTTTTAGACCTTTTATATTTACTATAGCCCCAATACCACAATTATCATGCTCAAATTTCGGATTGTACATTCCACAAGCCCCATTGCTTGTATTAGTAGGATTGTACATTCCATTTGCATTACTGCTTACAATGTTTTTTAAATCCTTCATACACATTGTCCTCTCTCATATTTTTTTTTATAGAAATAATATACCCCATTTTTTTTAAGATGGAAATATTTTTTTATGTTTTTTATTAATAATTTAATTTATTTTTGTCTAATT
>CAMNZV010000106.1 GCA_946575275.1 uncultured Clostridium sp.
CAAAATAATTCCTCCTATTTAATAAGGGATACAATTTTATTGTATCCCTTATTCACTAAATATCAGATGATTTTAATATACGAAACTATAACTCACATATTTGTTAGGTGATTTTGTTGAATTTCCATTTGCACATGTTGTTCCTAACCCAGTGATACTTTTATTTATTATTCCATTTGCGTCTCCTGCAGTTGTATAATGTCTCCTAGTTCCATGATAATAATATGAGTATGCCATATAATAACTACCATTTTTATTAATTCCCGAATTCCATGTCCCCCCATTTTCCCTTGTAACTGAACTATAAGCTAGCGCTGTTACTGCTGTGGTTGCCATACTTACAACTACCAATCCAGTTGCAATTAATGTTTTGAATTTTTTCATAAAATATCCCCTTTTTATATAATATTAAATTTCTATTATGTAATTTAATATTATCTTACAAAAAAAACTTATATGTCAATATTTATTTGTAACTCTTTTCCTTATTTTTGTCTTACAAGCTTTTTTATCTTATGTCAACATTGATTTTAATTACTTTTTTTATAAATATAATCTAATATTCCACGTAAAAAAACCTTGAAATGTGTATTAACATTTCAAGGTTTTTTATTATATATTTTATTTTTGTTCAATCATTATCTTCTTTGCATTTAAAATTGATGTTGCACTCATTGAAAATTCATCAAGTCCATACTCAACTAAAGTTGGGATTGCTATTTCATCTCCTGCCATTTCTCCACACATACCAACCCATTTTCCTTCCTTATGAGCTCCATCTATTGTCATCTTAATTAATCTTAAAACAGCTGGATGCATTGGGTTGTAAAGATATGAAACTTTTTCACTCATTCTATCTGCAGCTAGTGTATATTGAATTAAATCATTTGTTCCAATTGAAAAGAAATCAACATGTTTAGCTAATTCATCTGCATATACTGCAGCAGCTGGAATTTCAACCATGATACCCCATTGAATTTTCTCGGAATATTCTTTTCCTTCTGCTTTTAATTCCTTTTTACATTCTTCTACAACTTCCTTTGCTTGAAGAAATTCTTCAAGTCCTGATATCATAGGAAACATTACACATAAAGTACCATAAACAGAAGCTCTTAATAAAGCTCTTAATTGTACCTTAAATATTTCTTTTCTATCTAAACATAATCTTATAGCCCTGTACCCCAAAAATGGATTCATTTCTTCTGGTAATGGTAAATAAGGAAGTGTTTTGTCTCCACCAATATCCAATGTTCTAATTACAACTTGATTTCCATTCATTTTTTCTAAAACAAATTTATAACTTTCAAATTGTTCATCTTCAGTTGGTGCAGAATCTCTGTCCATGTATAAGAATTCAGTTCTAAATAAACCAACTCCATCACCACCATTAGCTATTACACCAAGTACATCTTCAGGTTTACCTATGTTGCCACATACTTCTATTCTCTTACCTGATTTTGTAGTTGTTTTAACATCTATTAATTTTTTTAATTCGTTTTGTTCTTTTTCAAAGGTCTCTTTCTTCTCTTTATATTCTTTTAATTGATCCTCTGTTGGATTAATAATTACATCACCATTAATACCATCAACTATAATCATATCTCCATTTTTCACACATGAAGTAATATCACTTAGACCAAGTACAGCTGGAATTTCAAGAGTTCTTGCCATAATAGCTGCATGTGAAGTTCTTCCACCTATGTTAGTAATAAATCCTATTACCTTTTCCTTATCAAGTTGTGCAGTATCTGAAGGTGTTAAATCATGTGCTACAACTACAGTATTTTTTTCAGTTATTGCAAAGGCATCTCCACCTTTACCTGCTAAATTTGATATAATTCTTGAAGATACATCTTTAATATCTGCTGCTCTTTCTTTCATATAAGCATCTTCCATAGAATCAAATATAGCAACAAATGTATTTGTAACATTTTCCACAGCCTTCATAGCATTAATACTATTTGATTCAATTTCCATCATCATAGCACCTGTAAACTCAGGGTCATCTAATAATGTAATATGTGCCTCAAATACTTCTGCCTTTTCAACACCCATTTCAACTATAGCTTTTTCTTTTATTTTTTGTAATTGAACCTTTGATGAATCCAATGATAATTGTAGACTTTCCTTTTCTTTTTCTATGTCATCTATTTTATTGTCTGAAATTATTATTTCCTCATGTTCTTGTAAAAATACTTTTCCAATTGCATATCCTTTTGATGCTGCAACGCCTTTTTTCATATATTAATCCTCCTAAAAATGATTATTTATTTAAACCTTTCCATACATCATAATTATATCACAGCTTCGTCAGGTTTCGTCAAATAATTTACAAAAAATTAATGTTTATTTGAATTTTATAATTACTTTCAATTTATTTTATAAATCGTCAATTAAAGTGCTTGCCTTTGCATAAGCTGTCGATTTCGCTTCAAAAAAATCTGTTTTCACAGCATTTGCATTTGATAAAATATCAACCCATGAAGCAGGGTTATTTTCATACCCTTCATAAAGCTTTGGTAATCCAATAGCTGTAAGTCTAAGGTTTCCTAAATATTTTATGTAATCTTCAATAAGTTTAGTATTTATTCCTTTGATATTATTTCCAATTACATATTTACCCCAAGCAATTTCATTTTCAACGCCTGCCTTAACCATATCTGATAATTCCATCTTCATTTCTTTTGTAAATAATGAAGGTTCCTCTATTTGTAATTCTTTTATAATATTCATAAATAACCATAAATGAGTGTTTTCATCCCTATTAATATATCTTATCTCCTGTGCAGAACCTGGCATCTTACCATTTCTCTCTAAATTATAAAAAAACATAAATCCTGAATAGAAATATATTCCTTCCAAAATATAATTTGCCATTATTGCACGAAGGAAATTTTGTTTGCTTGGATTATCTATAAAATTATTATATAGGTCACCTATAAATCTATTTCTTTCTAGTAAAATTTTATCTTCTTTCCATTGATATAATATTTCATTACGCTTTTCTGGTGAGCATATTGAATCTAGCATATAGCTATAACTTTGTGAATGCAATGCCTCTTGAAAGGCCTGTATTGTTAAGCACAAGTTAACTTCACTTGCTGTAATATAATTTGAAATATTGCTTAAATTTGCAGTTTGTATAGAATCTAAAAATATTAAAAATGATAATATCTTATCATAGGCTTCTTTTTCATGACCCAATAATTTTTTATAGTCCTTTGTATCCTGAGAAAGATTTATTTCTTCTGGAATCCAAAAATTATTCATCGCCTGCCTATACCAATCACTTACCCACTTATACTTCATATTATTAAAATCATTTAGGTTTGTTGAATTTCCATTTATCATTCTTTTCTTGTTAATTTCTATATCACCAAATTCATTAAAAAGTTTTTTTCTGTTTATGTTCATTTCAAAATCCCCTATCCTTATTAAGCTGAACAGCTTTCACATTCCCCTATCATTAATGATTTGCTTCTAACATAATATATTGATTTTACGCCACATTCACAAGCAGTAATATATAAATTCATTATTTGTCTCATTGTATAGTTTGTTGTAATGTATAAATTAAAGGATTGCCCTTGATCTATATGCCTTTGCCTTATGCCATTTATTTTTACACATAAGCTTTGATCTATATTATAGGCTGAATTATAATACCAATAATTTTCTTCTGATAAATCAGGTGCAGTTTTAGGAACAATACTTCCCTTTTTCTCTTCAAGATAGAATCTTGACATAATAGGGTCTATCCCCTCACTAGTACCTGCAATTGTTGCTGTAGATCCATTAGGGGCAACTGCCATTATATATCCATTTCTTAAGCCATTTAAAGCTACTTCTTTTTTTAGTTTTTCCCATTCCTTTGAATTATATCCCCTCATTGAAAAATATTCTCCACTTTCCCAATCAGAACCTTCAAAAACGGAATATCTTCCTTTTTCCTTTGCAATATTCATACTTGATTTTATAGCAAAATAATTGATTTTTTCATATATCTTATCTGCAAACTCATAATGATAATCATCAGTAAAGTGTATTTTATTGTTAACTAGCATATGATGATAACCACTTGTTCCAAGACCTATAGCTCTATATTTTTTATTTGTTATCTCTGCATAGGGAACTGAATAATAATTAAGGTCTATTACATTATCCATAGCCCTAATTTGAGTTTCTACAACATAACTTAATTCTTCATCATTATTTACATCAACCTTACCAAGAACAATTGATGATAAATTACACACAACATAATCTCCTGATTTTGATTTTTCAATAATATATTTATCTCCATTTTCATCTACAATTTCACTTGTCTCAATTATAGTAGGACTCATATTTTGCATTATTTCTGTACATAAATTAGAAGAATAAATCATACCCTTGTGCTTATTAGGATTCATTTTATTTACTGTATCCCTAAAAAATGCAAAAGGTGTCCCAGTTTCTGCAGCACTTTTTATAATCAACCTTACTATTTCCTTAACTGCCATTACACGTTTTGGTATTCTATCATCCTCTACACATTCGTAGTATCTTTTTTCCCATTCTTCTCCATAAAAATCCTCAAGAGAATAGCCTTTTGCTAGCTTTATTTCATGTGGACACATCATGTACCAATTTGAATCAATATCCTCCTTTGCAAGCCTCCAAAACAGATCTGGATAGCATACACCTGGAAAAACATCATGTGCTTTCTTTCTGTCATCACCATTATTAGTTCTTATTTGAAGAAATTCTGGTAAGTCCTTATGCCAAGAATCAAGCCATACTGCAACTGATCCATTTCTAACACCTAATTGATCTACTGCAATTGCTGTATCGTTAAATAGCTTAACCCAAGGAATTACCCCTCCTGATGCACCTTTAAATCCTCTAATTGGAGCCCCAAGTGCCCTAATCTTTCCAACGTATATTCCCATTCCACCACCAAACTTAGATACCTTTGCAAAATCATCTAAGGATTTATATATTCCTTTTAAGCTATCATCAACTGTATCAATAAAACAAGAGCTTAATTGATAAAATGGCTTTCTTGCATTTGATATAGTTGGTGTTGCCATAGTTGCTTTTAAAGAACTTAACACATCATAAAATCTTTTAGCCCATTTTACTCTATTTTCCTCTTTTTCTGGTATTGCTAAATGCATGGCAATACCCATAAACATTTGTTGTGGTAATTCTACAGGCTTCCTATTGTAATTTTGAATTAAATATCTGCTAGATAATAAATTTATCCCACTATAGGTAAATAAAAAATCTCTTTCTGGCTTTAATTCTAATTCTAATTCATCTATATCTTCCTTTGAATAACTTTCAAGTATATACCTTCCATATAGTCCTTCATCTGTAAGTTCTTTTATAAAACCATATAAATCTTCATACATACCATTATGTTCATCTAGATTCCTATTTTCTATAATTTCATCATATAATCTATAAATATATAAATTTGCTGATATATTTATCCACTTTGGCTCAGCATCTGTTGTTAACTCAAGTGCCACCTGTATTATTGAATCTCTCACTTCATTATCATTCATATCTGGTGTTAATATATGTTCCAACGCCTCATTTAATTTATCAACTGTATATATATCTTCCCTATTTTGTATTACTCTTAATGCATCTTCACACATATCTTTTATTTTCTTCAAACTGTCATCACCCTCCACAATATATTGTATCCATTTATCTTTTTATACTACATATTGTAGTGCTATTTAGATATGATGTAAAATGTTAATTAGGTTAAAATAGTTATTAATAATTAGTTTTAATTAATAATTCTTCGTTTTCCTTGAAATTTCTAAGATTAATTCTTTGGTAGATAAATATATATCTTAAACATATCACCTTCTCGTTTGATTTCTACATTTCCTTGATGAAGTTCCATTATACTCTTAGTTATTGCAAGACCTAATCCAGAACCATCTATATTGGAGTTCCTCGATTTATCACCTCTAACAAATTTTTCAAAAATATCCTCATCATCAAATTCCATTTTATAATTTGATATATTTTTAAAGGCTAAACGAACATATTCTACTTTATCTTTAATTTCAACATATATTCTTGTTTTCTCAAGAGAATACTTCAACGCATTTATTACTATGTTTTCAATTGCTCTCGATATTAATTTCCCATCTAAAGACATGTTAATTTCTTCATGTTCTGATTCTACATTAAATTCAACATTTTTATCCTCATATAAAAATGAATATTCACCTATTGATTGTTATATTAATGAAACTATATC
>CAMNZV010000107.1 GCA_946575275.1 uncultured Clostridium sp.
CAAGGCAAGCTTCGGAAATGCACATGCGCTAAAAAAAATCGACGGCTTTGTAAAAACTTTAACTTAAGATATATTATAGAACTTTGTGAAATTGTAAATGGTGATGATAAATAATAGTCGCCTTGGCTATTTTTTTATTGTTGTATAAGCACTCTATTAATAAATGAACATAGAATATAATATAGTAATATATGGGGTAACTGTATGGAAATTGGGGATATGGTTGTGCGTAAATCTTATGATAAAGATGTTACTTTTAAAATTATAGATATAAAAAATGAAAATGGAGAAAAAGTATATATTTTAAAAGGTATATCTATAAGAATTATAGCAGATTCTATAGAAAGAGACTTAGAAAAAGTAAGTAAAGATGATGAAGGAGAAAAGGATAAAATACTTAACAGTAGGGTTAATAGTGCCATAAAAAATGCTTTGGCTCTTAGGGGAGATATATTATCTAGAGCAAAGCCCAAAGAAATAAATGTGAGGGAGTTGATGTTTGGAAGACCTGGAAAGATTCTTCATATAGATGGAGATAGTGAATATATGGAGACTTGTCTAAAGGTGTATAAGCAGCTTTCTTTAGATGCAGTGGGAGTTGCCATTGCAGAAAGGGAACAACCAACAAAGGTAGTAGATTTGGTTAAGGATGTAAAACCAGATATAGTTGTCTTAACAGGCCATGATGGTATACAAAAAGGAACAACTAATTATTTAGATATTAATTCATATAGAAATTCAAAATACTATATTGATTCTGTTAAGGCTTTAAGAAATTATAATGGAAGCTATGATGAATTAGTAATCTTTGCAGGTGCCTGTCAAAGTTGTTATGAATGTATGCTAGATGCTGGAGCTAATTTTGCATCAAGTCCAAGTAGAGTATTAATTCATTGTTTAGATCCGGTTTTTGTATGTGAAAAAATAGCATATACAAAAATAGATAAAGTTGCATCTATAACTGAAGTTATTAATAATACAATAACTGGAATCAAGGGTATAGGAGGTTTACAAACAAGAGGAAAATATAGGGAGGGATATCCAAAATCATCTTTTTCTTAGAAAAATAATTAACAAAGTGTAAAAAATAAAATGAAATAATGAATAAAAATAACTTAATAACAAAGAATATAATGTGGGAAAGTAAAAACTGAAAAAAGAAATATTGACAGTTTTATTTATAAGTGATAAAATTAAAATTTTATTTGACAAAAATGAAGGGGTATAGTATAATCTAGGAAGAAAGAAAGAGGGTGTTTAGGTGGAGAAAATTAGAACTATTGCTACAATAAAGAAAAGCATTGAAGATCACTTAGGAGAAAAGGTTGTGCTTAAAGCTAATGGTGGCCGTAAAAAAATATTAGTAAATGATGGAGTTTTAGAAAGCGCTTACCCTAGTATCTTTGTAATAAGATTGGAAAATGACACCCAAAGGACCGTGACATACAGTTATTCAGATGTATTAACAAAGACAGTTCAATTGGATTTTCTTTAGAATACACAAAATGGCTTTGATATTTATATCAAAGCCATTTTATTTTTGCAAAAAAAAGAAAGATGGTGGGTTTCCATCTTTCAACTATGGTATAAAAGGGTATTGAGAATTTATGAGAGGTTATATGGTCAATAACCAATATTATAATACGACAAAATTAGATACTTGTCAACATTATTTAGCAAAAAAAAATTTTTTGTTTAATAAATTTAAAAAATGAAAATTGTGAATAAAAAGTTTAAATAAATGTAATAAAAATAAAAAAATATATATATAAATATTAATAGTAAAAGGTATTAATAGGAGGTATCAAAAGTGTCTAATATAGATATTGTAAAAGAAAATATTCAATTTCAAAAACTTATTAAGGATGACAAAGCAACAATTATTTTGCAAAATGAATATCTTATTCCAGATACACAACCCGATGTACAAGAAATAATGATTGTAGATCCAAAGCCAACTATAACAGGTAAGAAAATTATGAATGACAAAATTATTATTGAGGGTAATGTAGAATATACAATAATTTATACTCCAAGAGAGGATAAAGAAATATTAAATTCAGTACGATATTCAGAAAAATTTACAAGTTATAGTGAGATATCAAACGAAGATAGTGACATTTCTTTTGAAGCAAATTGCATGGTTGAACATATTGAAGCTAACATTATGAATGAAAGAAAGATACAAATTGATGGAGTTATGAATGTAACATATGAGGTATATAAAGACAGGAGTTTTGAATTTATAAAAGATATTGAGAATTCAAATGATGTTCAAGTGTTAAAAACCCAAGATACATTAAATAGGCTTGTATCTAAAAAAGAATTTGAGGTTTTAAGTAAATCTGTAATAAGAGTGGGAATGGATAAACCTCAAATAGCTAAAATTCTTAACGTATCATTAATTCCTCATAAAAAGGAAATAAAAATTGGTGAGGATAAGATCTATTTTAATTGTTATTGTAAAGTAAAAATACTTTATTTAGGTTCTGAAAGTAAGGAGGTTATATCCCTAGAAGATGATGTTTTTTTATCAAAAGAAGAAGAAATCATAGGGGTTAATTCAGAAATGACACCTTATGCAACCTATGAAATTAATAATAATGAAATAGGACTTGAAGATGATGATTTAGGGGAAACTAGAATAATAAACACTGAATTTTTAATTGGAATCTTAATAAAGGTATTTTCTAGGGAAAAAGTTTGGGTATTAAAAGATGCATATTCTACTGACTATAGTATAAACGTTAATAGAAAAGACCATGAAATAGAATTATTAAAAGGGTTAAAGAATATAGAAACTATAGTGAAGGATAATATATACATCAAAGAAGGAGATACAATGCCAGAGAAAATTGTTATGGTTTTAGGTAATGTTATAATTACAGATAGAACTATAACAGATGGAAGAGTCCTTTTAGAAGGTGTAATTAAAGCAGATGTATTATATAAAGCATCTAGTGAAGATAAGTTCTTTGGAAGTATAAAAGGAGATATTCCATTTACAACTTCAATAGAGATGGATTCAGTGTCACAAGATATGAATATAAATATTAATGCAGCAGTGGAAAATATTGAGGCAGCAATAGAAGTTAACACAATAGCAGTAAAGGCTACTATATCTTTGGTTATTAAAGCTGGAGTTGAAGAGGTTAAGGATTTTATAGAGGATATAATAGAATCAGAAGATGAGATAAATACAAAAAAAGCCAGTGTTACAATATATGTGGTAAATAAAGGGGACACCTTGTGGGAGTTAGCTAAAAAGTTTAATACCACTACAGCAGATATTGTTAAATTAAATAGTATAGAGGATGAAAATACAATTAGACCTGGTCAAAAAATAATAATACCTGGTAGAGCAATTTTTTAAAGGCTTAGAGAAAGTGGTTAATACTACTTTCTCTATTTTTTTATAGAATATTATGAATAGAAAATCAGAAGAGGGGAACAATAACAAATGCATGATTTGAGGTGAAAGTATGGATAAATTAAGTGGAAATTTAATTATTATTGGTGGAGCTGAAGATAAAGAAGGAAAAAAAGAAATATTAAAAAAAGCATGCAATTCAATTGATAAAACAACAGACACACTATTAATAGCAACAATTGCAACGGAATATCCAAAAGAAATGGCTGCTAAATATACTAAAGCATTTACAGAACTTGGAGTAAACAAAATAAAAATTTTAGATATTAGCAAAAGAGAAGAGGCGTTTATTAATGAAAATAGAATAAAAATTGAAGAAGCTTCATTAATTTTTTTTACTGGAGGGGATCAATTAAGAATAACTAGTTTAATTGGTGGAACACCAATATATGATGCCTTAAAAGAATCAGCTAGTAATGGAAATTACATAGTTGGAACCTCAGCAGGTGCATCAGTTATGTGTGAAACTATGATTTTAGAAGGTGAGGATGAAGAAGCCCCAAGAAAATGCACTATAACAATGTCATCAGGTCTTGGGCTGGTTAAAAATATGATAATTGATCAGCATTTTATACAAAGAGGACGAATTGGAAGATTACTTACTGCTGTAGCCCAAAATCCAGAGATGCTAGGAATTGGAATTGATGAAAACACTGCTATTTGTTTAAATTCAAAAGGAAATATCGAAGTTATAGGTGAAGGTGCAGTTTATTTCTTAGATGGTAGTAATATTACGTATAGCAATGTTTCAGAACAAAAAAGTGATGAAGTATTAAGTATTTATAATGTTAAGATTGATGTTTTAAAAGAAGGAAATAAATTTGATCTTAAAAAAAGGTTGCCTTTTAAGGAAAGGAATGCGTAAGATGAAAATAATAAAACAAAAAATTTATGAAGGTAGAATTATATATTCACATAAAAAGTGTATTAGGTTAGATGTTGATTTGTGCGGTTTTTGTGAAACACCAAGCAAAGATATTCCCATGTTTAATGAAAGATTATTAGAACTTGTACCAGAATTAAAAACCCATAGATGTGGTATAGACGAAGAAGGGGGTTTTGTTACAAGATTAAAAGAAGGAACTTATCTTGCACATATATGTGAGCATATTATTATAGCAATTCAAAATAGGATTGGAATTGAAGTTGCATATGGCAAGGCAAGAGAAATTAGCGGTGATCTATATTATATTATTTTTCAATATGAATATAAAACTGTAGCTATAGAAAGTGCAAGACTTGCTATAGATATTGTAAATAGTTTAATTAATAAACAAAAGATTGAAGTTGAAGATAGAATAAAAATTCTAGAAGAAATATTATCTAAGGAAATGATAGGTCCTAGTACAATGTCAATTAAATTAGCAGCTGAAAAATACAAACTTCCTTTCATTCAATTAGGGGATAGTGGTTTTTGTCAAATAGGATATGGGTCAAAAGGACGGGTAATAGAAGCTACAATTGGAAGTAACACAAAGTGTGTATCAGTAGATATTGCCTGTGACAAATTATTAACTAAGGAACTTCTTGTAAGTCAAAGAATACCTGTGGCTGATGGATACAAAGTAACTAATATATTAAATTTATTAAAAGAAGGTGAAGAACTTGGTTATCCAGTAGCATTAAAGCCAAGGTATGGTTGCAAGGGAAATGGTGTAATATTAAATATTTATAACGAAAAAGAATTACTAAAGGCATATAACTTAATTAAGGATTCTTATTCGGATATAATAATTGAAAAATATATAAAAGGCAATGATTACAGAGTTTGTATTGTAAATAATAAAGTCGTAGGTGTTTCCTTAAGAATTCCCCCTTATATAATTTGTGATGGAAAACACGATATAAAATTTCTAATCAGAAAAATAAATGAAGATTCCAATAGGGGGTTTGATCATGAAAAACCACTAACTAAGATTAAAATAGATGAAGAATTAATTAATACTATTAAAAAGCAAGGATACAGATTGTCTTCAATACCGGATATAAATACCAAAATATTACTAAGATATAATGCAAATTTATCTACAGGTGGAGAGGCAATAGACTATACGGATTTAATTAGTGATGAAAATAAAGAGATCTGTTTAAGGGCTGCCAAGATAATTGGACTTGATATATGTGGTATAGATATTAAGTCAGAAGATATTAGCAAATCCTTATATGAACAAGGTGTTATAATTGAAATTAATGCAGCACCTGGAATTAGGATGCATGAATATCCAAGTATAGGCAAGTCAAGGGAAATAGGAGAACAAATATTACAATTAGAATTTGATGGCGAGCCTAAAAATATACCTGTGGTATCTATAACAGGAACAAATGGTAAGACAACAACTACCAGACTAATATCTCATGTATTATCAAAGATGGGATATAAGGTTGGAATGACTTCCACAGAGGGGATTTATATAAATGGTATTTGTTTAGATAAAGGAGACGATACTGGATATTTAAGCGCAAGAACAGTACTACTTAATAAAGATGTTCAAGTTGCAGTTTTAGAAACAGCAAGAGGTGGAATAATAAAAAAAGGATTAGCTTATGATGCAGCAGATGTTGCAGTAATTACTAATATAACAGAGGATCACTTAGGTCTTGAGGGAATAAATACTATGGAAGAATTAGCCTTTGTTAAATCTTTAGTTGGTGAAGCTGTAAAAGAAGATGGATATACTGTTATAAATTGTGATGATAAATGGAGCAAAAAAATAATTCCTAGAATAAAAAATAAAAAAATATTATTTTCAAAGAATAAAGATAATGAACTATTACT
>CAMNZV010000108.1 GCA_946575275.1 uncultured Clostridium sp.
TTTTTAACTTATATATCTGTTCAATTTTCAAAGACCAATTTTGTCTTTCTTAAGGGGTTCCCCTAAGCGACTTCCTTATCTTATCACCTTATATTTCACTTGTCAACACATTATTTGTTTTTTTTATTATTTTTTTAATTTATTTCTGTTATTTAGACTATATTGCCCTATTTTCCTTATATGCAATACTAATTATTACTCTATCTTTAATTATATAAAATTTTCCTTTTAACTTCAAATTAACCATAGTATAATTATATATGTAAACGATAATAATATATCACCATTAGATTAATCATAAATTTATTTTAATCTTATGCTTTTATTATTTATTTTGAAAGGATGATAATGTTATGTTTGGATTGTTTAAAAAGAAAATGAATACTCCTATTAAAAAAAACTTTTCTTTAGTATCCGTTGTAGACGGAACTATTATGCCACTATCTGAAGTTCCAGATCCAGTATTTGCTGAAAAAATGGCTGGTGATGGTGTTGCCATTAATCCTACCAGTAATACTATCCTTGCACCTGCTGATGGAAAAGTTTCATTAATTTTTAAAACTAAGCATGCTTTTGCCATGACTTTAGATAATGGAGTTGAAATACTTGTTCACATTGGATTAGATACAGTTTCTCTAAATGGTTATGGTTTTGAAGCATTAATTGATGAAGGTTCAACTGTAAAAGCTGGAACTCCAATAATAAAAATTGATTCTGATTTTATAATAAGTAAAGGTCTATCCTTAATAACTCCAATATTAATTACAAATACTGATATAACCTCTGATATATCTATAAATAGCCAATCTACTAATGTTATTGCAGGGGATACAAAAGTTATATCCTATACGGTAAAATAATTAAGAAGCTGAATGCTTATATATTGAGTGTTCAGCTTCTTAACTATTTAATTATTTACTTTATAAAATGTAATATGATCCCTCCACTTGCCATTAATATAAAGATAATCCTTATTAACTCCTAATTCGTTAAAACCACATCTCTTTAAAAGATTTTTAGACTTTTCATTATCTATTAATGCAGATGCTTCTAATCTGTGTAATTTCAATTCATTAAAGCTATATTTAATAATTGCATTTAATGCTTCGTTCATATATCCTTTACCCTCATGTTCCCTATCTATTGAATATCCAACAATTGCACTTTTAAATATACCATATACTATATTAGATATTTTAATTTTCCCAATTAACTCCTCATTTAGAAATATTCCGAAGTCTAACATATTCCCATTTAAAAATTGTCTATAGTCTTCTGTTAATATATTCTTTTGTATAGCCTCTGTATAAAACACATTTTCCCTTAAAGGTTCAAACTTCTCTAAATGTTTTTTATTTTTTTTATAATAATTCAGCATTTTTTCTGAATCTGCTGGTGTTAAAATTCTTAGTACTAAATTATCTGTTTTTATTCTTTCAAATTCTATACTATTTCTTTGAAAAAAATCACATTTATTAATTCCCATTATTAATTCATTGTATACTTCTCCTTGATTATATATATTATTTGAAATAACACCCTCTAAAGTGCAACCTATATTTAGAAATGGTAGTGTACTTATCTTTTCACATATATAAATATTTATCTTCTTTATTTGCATATCATTAAAAAAAGTATTAATTAATAATCTCAAAACTTCTTCCTGTAGCTCTATATTATTCCTGTAAAAATTAAATTTTAAACTGCAACTTTTATTCTCAACATTTACTTCAAATATATATACTCTTCCTATGGTTATTTTACTTGAATCCCTTATAATGTACTCACTTTTATCATTAGCATCTATTGTAATACTTACCCTTCCTTCCAAACAAATCCCCTTCACTTTCTATCAAATACAATGTCCTTTATTACCTCTCCACCAATAATCATACCTGCAACTGGTGGCACAAATGACATACTTCCAGGTATCTGTCTTCTAATTGTACATTTTTTTGTTCCACCTGTGCATACACATCCATTTTTACAAGTTGCAATATCTTCTGTATTAGGTTTAGTTGGTATTTCTTCAGAGTATAAAACTTTTAGATTTTTTATCCCTCTTTTTCTTAATTCATATCTCATTACCTTTGCAAGAGGACATACCTTTGTATCATATATATCTGCAATTTTAAATTGTGTTGGATCAAACTTATTTCCTGTTCCCATGCAACTTATAATTTTTTTATGCCTTTCTGTGCAATATTCAATTAATGCTATTTTTGCTGAAACTGTATCAATTGCATCAATTACATAATCATAATTTTCTCCTATTATTTCTGAAATATTATCTTTAGTTATAAAAACTTCATTTGTAATTACATTACAATTTTTATTTATACTTAAAATCCTATCCTTCATTACTTCTACTTTAGATTTACCTATTGTATCTGTAACTGCATGCACTTGCCTGTTTAAGTTAGTTAAACATACAGTGTCATCATCAACTAATGCAATAGTTCCAATGCCTGAACGTGCTAATGCTTCTACTGTATAACTCCCTACACCTCCTACTCCTAACACAATTACCTTACTATTTTTTAATTTATTTAATCCTTCTTTTCCTATTAATAATTCTGTTCTTGAAAAAGGATGCTGTAACATATTCAAATCTCCCTTTCTTTGGTTTTATTCTTATTTTATTTTATTATTTTTATAATAACAAGTAATAACTTTAACTTTTCTCTATTAAAATATTATTAGTTTAGATATAATTATTAATATATATTTTTTTGGAGGTTCATATGTTAGGTTATAAAAACAGAATTTTAAATCCTTTGATGGATATAGAAAATGAAAGCATAGATTTCAAAATGGGTTTCTTCAAAGCCATTCTTGTGTTTATTCTTTGGAGTGTTTGGGATATAGTATTTAATTATTCAATATCATTGTCCTTTTATCAAGAATATTTACTTTCTCATTATTATATAGTTGGTTTCCTTCAGATAATATCTATACCAATAGTTATTATAATTTTCAGTAATACCTTTGGAAATTTAACTTGGAGTAAAAACACTTATAATAAGGTCAAGTCAAATAATTTAATATATTTAGCACTGGTTGTTATTGCATTTAGGTTAATATACGATGCATATATTTCTCCAATTGTATCCCTAATACCACTAGGTGAAGTTTTAACTAATTATGAAAATTTGACACAAAACTATCCAGCTGTTTTAATTTCATCATTAGTCACAAGTATTACATATGCACCAATTGTTGAAGAAATAATATGCCGAGGTATTGTTTTAAATGGACTATTAAAGAAATTCTCACCAGGAGTTTCTATTGTAGTATCCTCACTGCTATTTGCTATAATGCATGGAAATATACATCAAGGAATAAATGCATTTCTGTTAGCTCTATTTTTAGGATATATTTTTTATAGAACCAAATCCATAATTTTGTGTATATTTACTCACTTTTTTAATAATGCTTTTGTTACCTTAGCTATAATACCTCAAAGTATTATAGCTGCAATAATTACGGACCCTACACTGCTTCTTATAGTAAATGTATTTTTATATACTGCTATTTTTATACCAATAGCTATATTCTTATATAAGAAATTTGAATTTAATTATGAAGAACTTTTTATTAAAATAAAATAACAAGGAGAATTAATATGAACATAGGAATAATTGCCGCAATGAGCGAAGAACTTGAACCACTTTTAAAGGATATGAAACTTATTTCAAAAGAAACAATTGCAAGTGTAACCTTTAATAAAGGTATATTATTAGGAAAGGAAATTGTTGCTGTTGTATGTGGAATTGGTAAGGTTAATGCTGCTATTTGTACACAGCTTCTTATATCAAAATACAATATAGACAAAATTATTAATGTTGGTGTTGCAGGAGGCGTAAATAAAGAAATTTACCCAGGAGATATAGTTATAGCAGACAATCTTCTTGAACACGATTTTGATTGTTCAGTTTTTGGCGATCCTCTTGGACAAATCCCAAGAATGGACACCTTTGATTTTAGATGTGATAAGGACTTAGTTTCATTAGCTGAAAATTCTTGTAATAAGATTGATAACATTAAATCATATACAGGACGAATAGTATCAGGGGACCAATTTATTGCAAGCATGGAAAAGGTACAATTTTTAGATAAGGAATTTACAGCCCTAGCCTGTGAAATGGAGGGCGCAAGTATTGCACACGTATGTTATTCTAATAAAATTCCCTTTGTTGTAATAAGATCTATTTCAGATAATGCAAACAATGGGGCACATGTAGATTTTGAAAAATTTACTCCTATAGCTGTAAAGAATTCAACTACTATATTAAAAGACATGATAGTATCTTTATAAAAAAAATATACAATTACTACTTTGTGTAGTAATTGTATATTTCTTTATCAATTCTTAGCCATCCTCTCCAACCTAAATGCATAGAATCATACATAAAATATGGTGTATATTCTTCTGTTGATAAATTTAGTACATCAAAGCCTTTTTCTTCTGCCATCTTTTGAACCTTTTCATAAAAAGCATCCCTTTTATGCTTTGTTAATCCTGTATAGTCATACCATAAACCGTTTGTGGGCAATAATACTATATATGGTCTTATTTTAAGATCATCACAAGTATCAAGGTACAACTCATAATCCTCATATTCTTTAGAATTTAACAAGTCCACATTTTTGTCACAATCTTTATACATATCTAAGTTATCCTTGATGTTTTTATCATAAAAATCATTATACATCATAAACTTATTATTAGAGACACATTTCTCACCTTCACCTGTAGCCTTCTTATAAGCAGCATCCCAATCAATTGTATTTATAGTTTCCTGACTTTCATTTGGGAGTTTTTTTAGCTCATTATATAACATTCCCTTATCCTTAAGAGTTACCGAACCATTCCTTAAAACATAGTATGGTGTTAAAAGACCCTTAATTAAGTTGTTTCCAATATTCTTTTCTGTATAAAGTTTTGCATATAAATATTCTTCTTTGTATTCCTCTGAATCATATAATAATTCTTGCATACGCCTTGCATATTTATATTTGTTTATTTCACTAATATCTTTATTTTTTAGATATGCATAAAATTGAACCGGTGAAAATGTTGCCTGAAAGTTATTATTTTCAAGACCATTAGCTTTAGCAAACCATTGTAATGATAGCAATAACACGATATTTTTATTCCCCTTTGAAAATCCACCAAGTATTGATGAATGGGCTAAAGTTTGCACATTAGGTCTTCCTACTGTTGATATAGTATAATTAAAACCATGAATTGGATAAAACTCTGACACTACTTCTGGGACCTTTATTGCAAGCTCTGATGACCCTTGAACCAATATATCACCGCTTCCAATTGCTTCCTCTTGAAATTCAATTCCTTTATCCTTAACAATATTTCCAGCTTGATTTTTTAAAATAGATATTTCTTTTGTATCAAAATAAAAATCTATCTTTTTTTCTAAGAATAAGTTTAATAGCTGTACAAATAAGCACATAATAATTATTGGCATTATTATACAAATTAACCTTTTTATCTTTTTCATAGTATTGCCTCACATCTATATTTTACTTATGCTTATTATATTGCTTTTTGCTTTTTTTAACAATATGGATATATTTCTTTTTAATTAATATTAATTGAAAAAATCTAACTTTGAAGAAAAAAAGAGCAGTCTGGTACTGCTCAATTTGCTCTTAAGCCTTGAATCTCAATACCTTTCTGCTCTTCTTTTCTTAATTCTGTTCAATTTTTGTTTTTCTTGAGTAATCTTTTTTAATGTGTAGGATTAGCTCAACTTATGAATAAACAATCCACTTCTTAATTTAGGTTCAAACCAAGTTGATTTAGGTGGCATTACTTCATTTATATCAGCAACATTCATAATATCAGATACTTCTGTTGGATACATTGAAAAAGCAATTTTCATATCACTATTAGCTCTTTTTTCAAGCTCCTTAAGACCTCTAATTCCACCAATAAAATCTATTCTGTTTGATGTTCTAACATCTTCTATTCCTAAAATAGGTGTTAATATATTATTTTGAAGAATAGCAACATCTAAAGAATCTATAGGATCCTTTGGATTGTAGATACCATCTCTTGCTTGAAGCAAGTACCACTGATTTTCTAAATACATCCCATAGGTATGTTTTTTAGGTGGTTTAACAGCTTCACTAGCTTCAGAAACAATAAACTTTTCATTAAGCTT
>CAMNZV010000109.1 GCA_946575275.1 uncultured Clostridium sp.
AAAAGTGCTAATGTATCAACAGATGATGTACAAGCAATTGGAATTGGGTCACCAGGACCACTTGATGCTAAGAAAGGTACTATTATTACAACACCAAATTTACCTTTTAAGAATTATAATGTTGTAAAACCAATAAAAGATAAATTTAATATTCCTACATTTATAGATAATGATGCAAATGTAGCTGCCATTGGTGAATTTATGTTTGGAGCTGGAAAGGGCAAGGAAAATATAGTGTTCTTTACAGTTAGCACAGGAGTAGGTGGAGGTGCTGTTTTAAATGGAAAAGCATACAGAGGAAACACCTCAAATGCCTTAGAAATAGGACATATGACAGTAGCACCAAATGGACCTAGATGTAATTGTGGAAATATTGGATGTTTAGAAGCAGTTTCTTCAGGAACAGCAATAGGAAAAAGAGGACAAGAAGCTGTATTAACAAATGTTGAAACTTCACTTAAGAAATACGAAAAAATAACTTCTTATGAAGTATTTACTGAAGCAAAAAATGGAGATTTAGTTGCAAAAGAAATTATTGATAATGCATTAAATTATCTAGGAATTGGAGTTGCTAATGCTATTTCAATATTTGACCCCGAAATGGTAATTATAGGGGGCGGAGTTGCCAAGGTTGGAGATATTTTATTTGATAAAGTAAAAGAAGTTGTAAATAAGAGATGTTTTAAATCAATGGCTCAATCTTGTGAAATAGTTCCAGCAGGGCTTGGAGCAGATGCTGGTGTTATGGGTGCTGTTGCACTTGCAATTTTAGAAGGATAATATAAATGGATAAATAAAGGGATTGTTATAGACAATCCCTTTATTGAATTTAAGGAGGAATTTAAATGACAACAATTTATTTAACAAGACATGGCAGTACCATGTGGAATTATGAAAAAAGATTTCAAGGACAAAAGGATTCTGAATTAACGGAAGAAGGGATAGGACAAGCAGAGTCTCTTAGAAACAGAATAAATGATATGGATATTGATGTTATATACACAAGCCCAATAAAGAGAGCCTTTAGAACTGCAAATATTGTAAGGGGTAATAAAGACATTGAAATAATTACGTCTGATGCATTAAAGGAATTGCATTTTGGAGAATATGAAGGACTTACTGAAGAGGAGCTTTTAGCACAGGGGAGAGGAAGTGAACTTAGAAAGGTTTTTGCAGGTGAAATAGATGTAAGGCTTCCTGGTGGTGAAACTTTAAGAGAGTTATCACACAGGGTAGGAGAATTTATAGATAATATTTTAGCGTGCCAGGAAGGCAAATCAGTATTAGTTGTAACTCATGGGGCAGCTCTTAGAGCTATTATAAGACATATTGAAAAAAAAGATGAATATCCAAACTTCATTGTTGGGCAAACTACATTAACAAAGGTAAATTATATAAATGGAAATGCAGAAATGGAATATATAAACGATGGTAGCCATCTAAAGGATAATAAGAAAATAGGATGGTAAAATAATAGGAGGGACATAAATGAAAGCAGAAATTGTAGCTGTAGGAACTGAAATATTACTTGGGGATATAGTTAACACAAATGCACAATATTTATCAAAAGAGTTAGCCTCTATTGGAATTGAAGTGTTTAGGCAAGAAGTTGTAGGTGATAACAAAGTAAGATTACTAGAAGTTTTTGATGAAGCCTTTAAGAGAAGTGATATTGTTATTACAACTGGAGGACTTGGACCTACGCAGGATGATTTAACTAAGGAAACAGCATGTGAATTTTTTGGATATCAGTTGGTTAGACATGAAGAATCCTATAACTATTTAGTAACTAGATATAAAAAAATAAATAGAGAACTTACTTCTAATAATTTAAAACAAGTAGATTTTCCAAAGGAAGCCATAGTACTTCCAAATCCAAATGGGACAGCACCAGGTGCAATATTAGAAAAAAACAATAAGTTTATTATAGTATTGCCAGGTCCACCTAAGGAAATGAAGCCAATGTTTGAAAATCATGTTAAGGAATTTTTGTCTAAAAAGGGTGATGGAATAATAGTTTCTAAAGTACTTAGAGTTCTTGGTATTGGGGAAAGCACAGCAGCATTAAAGCTAAAGGATATTATTGATAATGGAGTTAATCCAACTGTTGCACCTTATGCAAAGGATGAGGATGTGATTTTTAGAGTTACAGCAAAGGGTAATAATAAAGAAGAGGCTTTAAAATTAATAGAGCCTGTAAAAGAAAATATAAAGTCTACTTTAGGTGAAGATTACTATGGTGAGGGTGAGGAAAACAATATTCAAAGTGTACTGTGTAAGTTACTAATTGATAAAAACCTAACAATTTCTACAGCAGAATCCTGTACGGGGGGTATGATAGCAAGTAAACTTGTATCCTATCCTGGTGTTTCAAAGGTGTTTTTGGAAGGTTCCGTAACATATTCAAATGAAGCTAAAATAAGAACATTAAATGTTAAAAAAGAAACATTAGACAATTACGGTGCAGTAAGCAAAGAGACAGCCTATGAAATGGCTATGGGGATAGCAAAGAGAACAGGTTCAGATGTGGCAATTGTAACTACAGGAATTGCAGGACCTGGTGGGGGGACTGAAGAAAAACCTGTAGGTCTTGTATACATTGGACTTTATTATAAAGGAAATATAGAGGTGTATAAGGAAGTATTTGCTATGGATAGACAATCTATAAGAAATAAAGCATCAATTACTGCCTTAGATAAAGTTCGTAGAAAGATTATTTCACTAGGATAAAAGTAAAGGGCCACTATACAAAGTGTAGTGGCCCAATTACTATATAAATAAAATGGGGGAGAGGCGATTATAAAAGCATCGCGCTTCATTAATAATTATTACCTAAATAAATTTTTTTATACAATAATTTATTTTTTAGTTATATTTCTTGAAGTCGAATATAGTATTGTAAAATCCTTTTGATTAACCCATCCTCTAGAGTTAATATTGTTATCAGAAGGTATTGCAACATAGTACCATAAAGAATTATTTATTTCAGCCATATCAATAATATAAACCTCCATTTTTATGCCATTTGTATTAAGTACAACAGAATCCTTTACTGGGGCTAATAGTATTTTTGTATTTGAATCTATTATTCCATATTTATTTTCAGGGGTTAGAAATGATATCTTTATTTTTGAAATAGATGAATAATTAGATATCTTATGTCTTAAAGAGGAATTTTGATTTTTGGCAATCATTAGTTGGTGCTTAATAATAGCAATTTTTTTATTATTATATAATACTAAAAAAACGATAATTAAAATCATTGAAAGGAATAATATATATTTCATTAAAAACTCCTAATATAAGTTGCAATAATATTATATTAGTTTTTTACAAAGGATATGTCATAATATTTTCCACTGATTCACCTAAAACTTTTCCTATAGAATCATGAATAACAAGAGTAGCCATACTATCAGCAGAAGTTGTACTTTTGTTTATAAGGATAAGATTTGTTCCATTAAAGTAATTTATGAGCCCGTTTGCAGGATATACAACAAGTGAAGTGCCACCAATTATTAATGTTTGAGCTTTTGATATAGCTTTAATTGCACTATGTATTATTTCATTGTTTAAGGGCTCTTCATAAAGGACTACATCTGGCTTAACTTTGCCACCGCACTTGGGGCAAATTGGAATATTATTTGAAGTTAAGATAAATTTTTCGTCATAAAATGCCTTACATTTCATGCAATAATTTCGAAGGACAGAACCATGTAGTTCAAATACCTTCTTAGAACCTGCAGCTTGATGTAAGCCGTCTATGTTTTGAGTCACTATTGCCTTTAGTTTATCCATTTCTTCAAGTTTAGCTAAAGCAATATGGGCAGCATTTGGTTTAGCGTCAGGATAAATAAGTTTATTTTTATAATATTTAAAGAATTCCTCAGGATATTTAGTAAAGAAACTGTGAGAAACTAATTGTTCTGGAGTAAGGTTAATATTAAGTTTTTCGTTCCATAAACCATTAGAACTTCTAAAATCAGGTATGTTAGATTCAGTTGAAACTCCTGCACCTCCAAAGAAAACTATGTTATGGCTTTCCTTTAATATCTCAGTAAGATTTGCTATTTGTTCAGTCATAAAATCAACTCCAATTATTAATAGTTATATTATAACAAAAAGATAGTATATTATCTAAAGTATATGATAATAATAAAGTAGAATAATATTCAAGGAGTGATGTTTATGGATAAGAATCTTATGTTTTGCTATCAATGTGAACAAACAGCAGGGGGAAAAGGATGTACAAAAAGTGGAGTCTGTGGTAAGACACCTGAAATAGCTAATTTACAGGACTTACTTATATATCAGTTAAAAGGAATATCTTGCTATGCAAAAAAAATAATTGAACAAGGGAAGGTTATAGATAAGGAAATAGTAAAGTTTGTAGAAAATGGGTTATTTACAACGTTAACCAATGTAAATTTTGATGCAGAAGTACATGTAAAAATGTTAAAGGAATCTCAAAAAATAAAGGAAAAAATAAGAGGTGAAGCACCAGAAGGTAGTTATCCAGAGGCAGCTACCTATAATTTAAGTCATTCAAAGGAAGAAATGCTTAAGGATTCTGAAAAGGCTGGGATAATGTATGATGAAAGCATAAATGCTGATATTCGTTCATTAAGGTCAACAATATTATATGGATTAAAAGGTGTAGCAGCTTATGGACACCAAGCAAGGTTTATAGGATATAGCAATGATCAAGTAGATAATATTTATTTTTTAGGGTTAGAAGCTACTACAAATAATAGCCTAACACTTGAAGATATGATACAAATGACAATGAGGGTAGGAGATATGAGTGTTCAAGTTATGAAAACTTTAGATGAAGCTAATACAAGTAGATACAAAAATCCATCACCTCAAAAGGTAAATGTAAATATTAAAAGGGGTCCATTTATTATTGTTTCAGGTCATGATCTTAGGGATTTAGAAATGTTACTAGAACAAACAGATGGAAAAGGTATTAATATATATACCCATGGTGAAATGTTACCATCTCATGGATACCCAGAATTAAAGAAATATAAACACTTAGTTGGTAACTTTGGGTCAGCATGGCAAAATCAACAAAAGGAATTTGATGGTATACCTGGATGTATATTAATGACTACTAATTGTTTAATGAGGCCAAGAGAAACATATAAAGATAGAATATTTTCAACAAGTGTTGTAGGTTGGGATGGTATAAAGCACATTGATGTGAGGGAGGACGGAACTAAGGATTTTAGTGAAATTATTAATAAAGCTCTTGAATTAGGTGGATTTGAAAAGGATGAAGAGGTAAAGGAAATTTTGGTAGGGTTTGGACACAATGCAACCTTATCTAATGCAGAGACAATAGTTGGGGCTGTTAAATCAGGTGAAGTAAAACATTTCTTCCTAATAGGTGGTTGTGATGGTGCAAGACCTGGCAGGAGCTATTATACTGAATTTGCACAGATGGTTCCAAATGACTGTATAATACTTACTTTAGCCTGTGGCAAATATAGATTTAACAAATTAGAATTTGGAGAGGTGGCTGGTTTACCAAGACTATTAGATGTGGGGCAATGTAATGATGCATATTCTGCTGTTAGAATTGCAACAGCCTTAGCTGATGCATTTGATACTGATGTTAATGGATTACCACTATCAATAATACTTTCATGGTATGAACAAAAAGCAGTGGCGGATTTATTGGCATTATTATCACTTGGAATAAAGGGAATATTTCTTGGGCCTTCTCTTCCAGCTTTCTTAAGTCCAAATGTATTACAATATCTTGTAGATACATTTAATATACGACCTACAAGTGAAGCAAAAGATGATTTGAAGACTTGTTTAGAGCAAGCACTATAAATTATTTTGAACACTATAATTATTGTATTATAGTGTTCAAACCAAAAAAAATAAAAAAACTATAAAAAATGTTTGACATAATGTGAATATCATAATATAATACTACTTGTGCATCTGGTGATGATGGCGTAGAGGAAACACTCCTTCCCATTCCGAACAGGAAAGTTAAGCTCTACAGCGCTGATGGTACTGCACGGGAGACTGTGTGGGAGAGTAAGACGTTGCCAGGTTAATGTGGCTCGATAGCTCAGTCGGTAGAGCAGAGGACTGAAAATCCTCGTGTCCC
>CAMNZV010000110.1 GCA_946575275.1 uncultured Clostridium sp.
TTCAGATTAGATGAAGAGAAATAAGCTACTTAAGTGGCTTATTTCTCTACTCTATGTGTGCCCAGCATGGGCACGTACTAATCGGTGTATAAATGTCAAGATAAAAATGTAACTTTTTGATCATTTAAGAATGTAGTTTTTTAATGTTCTTCTTGCCTTATATGATCTTTAAGTCTGTATGAATTCCCCACAATAGAAACTACATGAGCATGATGAAGAACTCTATCTAGAATTGCATTTGCAATAACAGAATCATAGAAAATTTCATCCCAAGAATTAAAATTTATATTTGTAGTTAATATTGTGCTCTTTTTTTCATATCTCATATCAATAAGCTGAAAGAATAATTTAGAATCTTCTTTATCTATTGGAAGGTACCCTAATTCGTCTACTATTAGAACTTTATATTTGCTGAAATGTCTAAGCCTAGCATAAAGCCTATTCTCTAAATTAGCCCTTTTCAATTGTTGTATAAGATCGTTACATTTAATAAAGTATGTACTATATCTTCGCTTCGCGGCAGCGATTCCTATTGATGTAGCTAAATGAGTTTTGCCAACACCACTAGGTCCTAAAAATACAATGTTTTCTTGCGATTCAAGAAATCTCAATGAAGCGAAATCCAATATTTGATCTCTATTTATACTCGGTTGAAATGTAAAATCAAAATCCATAATTTCTTTAGTATGCGGAAACGCTCCTACTTTAACCATTGAACGAATCATATTTGCTTCTTTAAAGTCTATTTCATGCGCTGTCAGTTTTATCAGACTATCTACAAACGAGAGATTATTCTTTGTAGTAAAATCAATAACTTCATCTAGATGAGTTATCATCTGTTTCATTTTTAGATATTCTAGATTTTTAACAAGTTGTGTATAAGTACTATTCATTTTTATATATCTCTCCAATCAAGTTTAAATTATTTTTAGCTATTTCATTCATATCTAATTTAGAATTAGTAAATGTTAATGAGCTAATATCCAAATAATGTTCATAATGATAATTCAACTTTTGATTTTTTATTTCATGAATAGTAACCAATTTAGTGTTATAATGTAAATGTAGTTGATTATCATATACTTGTAGTTTAAGTTTTTTTCCTATATATTCTGGTGGTACAGAATATTGATTTGATTTGTATGAAATCATGCTTTGGAGATTAACTTTAACACTTGTTGTGATGATATTGTAGTGATTTCTTATTTGTTCTGTAGGAAGCTCAAATAGGAAATCCTTTTCTTTTTCTAAGTGTAGTATAGGGATTTTCCCCGTAGTGGTATGACATGAACTATTAATTCTGTTATTAAGTCTTGCTACAAGTTCATGCAGTTCTTCAAAATCTAATGTACCATTGTAAGCTCTAATTTCATCAAGTAATTTCATTGGTGCTTCTACTTTGGCTTTAGTATTTGGTCTTCCTGCTATGCAGGGACGGACAACAAATCCATAATCATCTGCAAACTGTTGAAATTTATTATTTACCTTGCCTTTAGAATATTGTGTTCTAGGTGCATCCATTACAGTTTTCATATTATCTGTTAACAATTCATGAGGTACACCTCCTAATATTTCAAAAGATTCATTAAGAAAAGATAACAAAATATCTTGTGTTTTCTCAATAGAAAGTCTATAAACCCTAAATCTTGAATATGACATTAATAAAACAAAAATGTTAATTGTAATTGTCTCACCAGTTGATAATAGAAAATCAATACTTTCCTTCCAATCCAGTTGTGCTTGGTGACCTTCTGCTGTTTCATACCGCATATTAGAACGATTTGAAATGTGTCCATTCTTTCTCTCTTTAAAATAATCATTAAATTCTGGCTTTCCCGATATATATCTTCTGAAAGAAGATTGAGCGCAATCTAGATTATGATTATCGGTTAAGTATTGCCATAAAACGCGCTTGTAATAGAATACTTGAGGGGACTTCTCATTAAGAAGTTCTTTAATAATAGGTTCAAAGTCGTCAATTTTAGATTTTCTATTTCTAGTTGTAGGCTTAATGTATCCATTTAAGTATTTTCCTATGGTTCGTGGATCAACACCAAGTTCTCTTGCAATTTGACTCTTATTAACTTTCAAATTATTTACCTCCATAATTGGCTTTAACTTATGAAGATCTTCTAAAGTATTAACTTCAATTTCCGAATAAACATTTGCTTTTATAATCATAATTACCTCACAATTTCTCTTTTGCTTTTTTGGTAATTATAACTTATATTCGCTATTTTTTATACATTCTTATATGATCATTTTCCTACAATCTTATGTTAGCATTTATATCGGTGAAAGTCCGTAATGGGGGCTGATAGTGCCAACCATTAGCCTAAGACAAGGGTGTCCACTGTGAGGTGGAATCTGAAGGAAGTTGGCGGCAAAGCCTTGGTCTGAGGTACACGAATCACATTTGAGGCTTAATTCTGTGGGCAAGTCTGCATAACAAGATGAAACCCAATAACTATCCGAAACAGAATGAGTAAATGTGGCAGATATATGAGGTGAAAGTGCGTGCTCTTACCTGGGGAGGTCTGATAGATAAGTGCCAATGAATTAAATTTCTAGGACACAACCTATATAGTGATATATAGCTGAACTATCAGAAGTCAGCAGAAGTCATAGTAACTCCGCTAATCTCGATAGCGGATGAAGGACGGAACGTTAGGAGGTTTACAACTTTGGATAAATCAAAGAAATTGCAAAGAAAGCAGAAAACTCAATATAGAGACCAATTGGTGGAAGTAGAAGTGGAAATTCAAGGTAAATCAAAGGTGCCGAGTAATTTTATGGTTTTACCAAATAGAGAAAGCGTAAACGATGGAGCATTTGATACTAGTAGATTACTTGAAGAAGTTCTAGAAAGAAATAATATGCTTTTAGCACTTAAAAGAGTAATTAGCAATAAAGGTAGCCATGGTGTGGATGGAATGAAGACCGATGAACTTCGTGAGCATATCAAGAAACACTGGGAAACAATTAAAGCTAAACTACTAGAAAATAGATATAACCCATCACCTGTAAGGAGAAAAGAAATATCCAAGCCAGATGGTGGAATTAGATTATTAGGGATACCAACTGTACAAGATAGATTGATTCAACAGGCTATTGCTCAAGTTTTATCTAAAATATATGAACCTTTATTTTCTGAAAATAGTTTCGGATTCCGTCCTCGTAGAGGAGCAAAGGATGCTATAACGAAATCAAAACAATATATAAATGAAGGAAATAGATGGGTTGTAGATATGGATTTAGAGAAATTCTTTGATAAAGTTAATTATGATATTCTTATGAGTAAACTTGAAAAGAAGATACAAGACAGAAGATTGTTATCATTAATAAGAAAATACCTCAAAAGCGGGATTCTCATTAATGGGGTTTCAGTAACAAGTGAAGAAGGAACACCTCAAGGTGGTCCGTTAAGTCCATTATTAGCTAATATAATGTTAGATGAATTGGATAAAGAACTTGAAAGACGAGGTCACATATTTTGCAGATACGCAGATGATAATAATGTATATGTTAAAAGCAAAAGAGCAGGGTTTAGAGTAATGAAATCTATGACCAAAATAATTGAAAATAATTTAAAACTTAAAGTAAATAAGGATAAAAGTGCAGTAGACTTTGTATCTAAACGAAAATTTTTAGGATTTTCGTTTTACTTTTCGAAAAGCGGAGCAGAAATAAGAATCCATGAGAAATCCATAAAGAGATTTAAGGAAAGGGTTAAAATCTATACTAACAGAAACAAAGGAATTAGCATGGAATACAGGCTATTGAAATTAAATCAAATCACGAGAGGTTGGATTAATTACTATGGAATTGCTAACGCACGCGGAAAGCTAGTGGAACTAGACAAATGGATTAGAAGAAGACTAAGAGCCTGCATATGGAAACAATGGAAGAAGATTAGCACTAAACAAAGAAATCTAGCTAAATTAGGAATCAATAAATACAAAGCATGGGAATATGCAAATACAAGAAAAGGCTATTGGAGAATTTCCAACAGCCCGATTTTGAGCAAGTCCTTAAATAATAAATACCTAGAATCTCTAGGATTTATTAGTCTAATACAAACATATCAAGTGATGCATTAAATTCTGATGAACCGCCGTATACCGAACGGTACGTACGGTGGTGTGAGAGGACGCTAAATAAAATAATTATTTAGCTCCTACTCGATTGTGGATAATTTTACGGAAACTCAAAAAAAGTTAGAGTTAGTATATAATTTGACATATTTTAAATAATATGACATAATATTGGAAGAGAATATTATGTAATAATACACACAAAAATGGCATAATTTATAAAAAAATAATACCTTATGCATGCTAAAAGGTATTATAAAGAAAGGATAATATATGAAAAGAGTATTAGTAACAGGTGGGACAGTATTTGTAAGCAGATTTGTAGCAACTTATTATGTAGAAAAAGGATATGAAGTATATGTTTTGAATCGTAATACAAAGGAACAAGTAAAAGGTGTAAAACTTATAGAAGTTGATAGAAATAATATTAGAGATAAGTTAAAAAATTTAATTTTCGATGTGATATTTGATATAACTTCATATACAAAAAATGATGCTGAAAATTTAATTAAAGCATTAGGACAATTCAAAGATTATATTTTTATAAGTTCAAGTGCAATATATTCAGATAATGCATTACAACCTTTTAAAGAAACTCAGCAAGGAGGTTATAACAAAGTATGGAAGAAATATGGAACTGATAAATATGAAGCTGAAAAATATATATTAAGCAAAGTCCCACAAGCATATATTTTACGACCACCATATTTTTATGGACCTATGCAAAATCTTTATAGAGAACCATTTGTATTTCAATGTGCACTTAAGGAAAGAAAATTCTATCTTCCTAATAATGGTCAAATGAAACTTCAATTCTTTTATGTAGAAGATTTATGTAAGTTTATGGATGTACTTTTAGAAGTTAAGCCTAAAGAACATATTTTTAATGTAGGTAATAAAGAAACAATTACCATTAAGGAATGGGTAGAATTATGTTATAAAGTTGCTAATAGAAAGTTAAAATTTGTAAATGTAAATAACATAGAAAACCAAAGAAATTATTTTTGTTTTCATGATTATGAATATGAATTGGATGTAACTAATCAATTAAAATATTTCTCTTGTACTAAAAGTATATTAGATGGACTTAAAGAAAGTTTTGAATGGTATGTTAATAATAAAGATAAAGTTAAAAGTAAAGAATATATAAAATTTATTGATAACATTTTAGTAGGAGAATAATTATGGTGAATTTCAATACAATAGAGGATGGATGTAACAATTTTACTGTTGATGAAATTGTAGAACTTTTAAATGTTGAAGGTAAAGAACAACAAAAATTATTTGATTTGGCAAATAGGAAAACAAAAAAGTACTTTGGTAATTCAATAAATATTAGAGGAGTAATTGAATTATCCAATATTTGCAATAACAACTGCAAATATTGCTCTATGTGTAAACAAAATCAAACATTAAATAGATATTCTATAGAATATGAAGAATTTGTTGAAACGGTTAATCAAGCGTATGATTTGGGAATTAGAGTTTTTCATCTTTCATCAGGAGAAAATGATTGTTATTCTGATGAAATATTAATAAAGATGGTTCAATACATAACCAATAAAAATTGCAAAGTTATACTAGTTCTTGGGAATAAAAAGAAGAACCTTTTAAAAAAAATGTTTGTTAAAAAAAAGACTACTTTTATTTGTAAATTTGAAACCTCTAATTCATGGTTATATTCAGAGTATAATAATAAAAATGGTAATTTTGATTCGAGGATAGAGTATTTAAAGTTTTTACGTAAAATTGGATATAAAATAGGAACTGGTAATATTGTGGGATTACCATATCAAAATGATTATGCCTTAGCCCAGGATTTACTATTAGTACAAAAAATAAATCCTGATCAAGCAAGCACAAGCAGATTTATTCATAATCAATATTCATTCTATTCAGATAAAGATGATGGGAATATTTCTATAAATCTTGTGGAAACAATTTTAACTAATATTTCAGAAGTTTCAT
>CAMNZV010000111.1 GCA_946575275.1 uncultured Clostridium sp.
CTATTTACTACAACTTAGACATTTAGCAACTTTTTAAAATTATTTTTTAATATTTCATTAATATTTGTTCCCTCTAAACCTTTTATTTTAATTAATCCTTTTTCTATATCACTTATAAAATTAAGATTATACCCGTCTTTTGTTGACCTAGTAAAAGGAGCATCGCTTTCTATTAAAATTCTTTCTATTGGTATATTTTTTATTAACTCTATACCTTTTTTACTTTTTACCATTTCAGTATTTATTGAGAAGTAATATCCATTTTCTATAGCTTCCCTTAGTTCACTAATTGTCCCACTAAACCAATGTAGAATAATCTTGCCGTTAAATTTGTCCCCTATTATTTCAATTACATGCTTACTAGCTTTTCTGCTATGAATGCTCAATATTTTTCCACCAAGTTTATTACAATTATCTATAATCTCTTTAAATGTATTTATTTGCAAAGCTTTATTTTCAACATCTTCTTCATTGAAATCTAATCCAATTTCACCAATATACTTACTATACTTTAAATCCTTTATCAGTTTTGGTATTTGATTTTTATATTGCCCAATTAACTGTGGATGTAATCCAACAGCAAATCGTATATATTTAAGATTTTTATACTCTTGAATATACTTTTCATATAATACAGGTAAATTAGTTACTGCAATAGTATATGATTTATTCTCTTCAATGTATTTGATTAAATCATCAATATTTTTATATAAATCTAAATGCATATGAGTGTCATAATTAAACCTATTCATTGCATTCCTCCAACAATTCCATTAATTCTTGAAGTCCTCTTTTATATAATGCTGAATACTTTTCTAAATCTGAAGTAAGTGGACCCGATTTTTGAATAATTAAAAATGAATTTTTTTCATCATACTTACCAATTCCCAATAAATATGAATTCAAATTCATATTTGCTGTCTTTCCACTATCAAATTTTTTATCTCTATATATTGTAATATCCTCAATTCCTGACTTTTTTATTGCAGCCCTTCTAATTACACATGGTAAACAATTTCCACAGTGACAAGATTCAGTTTCCCCTAACATTCTTCCATGGTCTGGATGAGAACATGACATAGTGTTTACAATATTATTTTTTAAAAACCCAATATTTTTACATTGCTGTATCATTTCTCCCTTAGTTTTAAACTGATATGGATTTATTACTCTAATATCAATCCCCAATTTAGATAACAGTTCTTGTAGCATTTTCATGTAATATGGATGAGTTGTTCTTGTACTACTGCTTCCAAGTCTTGAATTAGTTAATGGTATATTAAGTGAAATCAATCCATTTTCAGGTATTATCAGATTAACCTGAGTATTCATACATGTAGCTATAGCTATTGCATGAGAAAAAAACATTAATGAGCGTGTTCGTGTTGTATCTTCTTTTCCATTCATAGCAGCTGCATAAAAGCTAAAGAAAATATTCTCATTAACATTATAGTTATTAATAAATTTGTCTTTTAATCCATCTTGATACTCTTTAACTCCTTTTCCACCGCCATAATGGCTAACGAATATTATTTCTTCATTGCATACTTCTAGTAAGTCTATAACTCCTATAAATGAATCTAGACCACCTGAAAACATACATACCTTATTAGCATTCACTTTAGTTTCATTAGAATTATTAATTCTATTTTTCCATTCCAGCTCATTTTTTGTAAAACCTCTATATCTAAACGTCAAATTCCATTTATCACCACTTAAGTAATTTAACATATTTTGAACTAGTTCTTTATTCTGTTCCCATATTTCTAATTCTAAAACTGGTATATACATATTAATATTTCTAGTCCAACAATCCTCAAAATCTTTTCTAGGAACTATTCTATCTGCCCCAAAAACAAACAAAGACAAACATAATAAATCTATTCCTACATTAGAAAAATAAGTTGGTAACCTTTTTAATTGATTATTCCAAAATGTATACGAAAACATTTCATTATCATTTATATTGTAATTTATAAACGGAGCATTAATTCTAAACTCCTCAGCACCATCAACTTGACAAACTATATTTATTGAAGTCATACACACACCTCCAACACTTCAAAACATTCCGTATATAGATTTTCAATAATTTTACCTATATCAGCATTATTGTAATCAATTTGTTCTAGTTTAGCTTGTTTCAATTTTATATCTACAGAATTCTTAATATAATCTTTAAATTCTTTCTCTACCCTTAATGCTTCTTGTGTATTTTTAGCATACTGTTCAAACCTACTTTGTAAATCATTTAGCATTTTTTCAAATATATAATCACTAATATAAATGCTCATAATTTGTTCAAAAATACAATCATCTATTCTATCCAAAGAAGTAATGTCCTTATTATTTTGTTCTAAAAAATCATAGATTTCTGATAATGCTTCAATAGTTGCATTCCTAGCTATAGCATCTTCTTTTGTATTTGAATTAGATGATATAATGTTAACCATCTCAGATAATAATGTCTCAACACTTTTACCTACATAATCTATATGTAATTTTTCAAATGTCTTTATAATACCTACGCTTCTAATACTTGAAAGAAATTTTCCTAATTGTACCGTAGAATTTCTTCCTGACGCCGACTGCGTTGAAGCTCTCTTAGCCCCACCATATGCCTTTACATAATTATTTAAAACCCGTGCTTTACTAGAAGAGCTACCTTTGATATATTGGGACATAGCTTTTTTAGTTTCCTGCCATGAACCCATTTGCTTTTCATTATCTTCTTGCTTTTTTTCATTGTTATCTGTATTGTGATCTTGCTTTTCATCCTTTGTTATACTATCATCTTCAAATCCTTCAGGTAATAAAGGATTCTTACCTATTGGACCCTTATATATACTTGATGTCCCCATATTATTCCCCCTGATTCTTAAATGATCTTTCTAAAGCAGGTTTTAATTTACTATTTTCTTGTGCCCACTTTTTTGTAATCTCTAAAACTTCAGTAATTTTCTTTGATTCATTCATGAAATCTTTTATTACTGGTATCAATGATATATTAATACGTTCACCTGAAAGTCCACTTAAATTACTTAAGACATTGGAATATAAAATTTCTTTTGTCTTACCCCATTCAATAAAAGCTTTGAATAAATCATTATCAACACTTGTATCTGATATTATTTTTACAAAAACACTCTGCAATATTTCTCCAGATTCATAATCATTAATTTCTTCTGCTGCCTTTATAGCTTCATTAATACCAACTTTAGTTTTGCTTACTAACTTGTCCAATATATCCTTAGCCTTTGGACTTAACTTTTTAACACTAGTATCGAACTTTTCATCTAAAGATTCTCTAGAAAAATAAAAATATGGTCGTAAGTCATCTATCTCTGATAACTTTGGCTCTATCTCACACCACTCTTTTACCCATTTATCATCTTTCCATATTCTTAGCTCACTTTCTTCTGTTAATTCTCCAAGCTCCAATAATTCTATTTCTTTAGACTTTCCTTTTTCACTTGATTGCAATTGAGCTATTTTCCTAAATAAAGGAGACTTAAAATATTCAAGTAACATTACTTTAGCAAGAACTTTTCTATCTATTTCAATTCCTTTATAATGAGCCATTTTTTCTCTCATTACTAAAGAGTTCAAAAACCTCTTGCAATGACGTGGATTACCATTTAATCCATTAGCTAATACTGAAGATAGTTGTTTGGACACAGCTAAACTATCTTTAACTTTTTCACCTATTTCAGGTAAGGTAGCATGTATAATAGTATAGTCAAGTGTAAAATCAAGAAATTTAATTTGCTTTTGTTCTTTAAGAAAATTTATTACTTGTTTAAATTCTTCATCACTTAAATCTTTTTGAAATAATAAACATGTAATATAAAATTCAACTTCTTTAGAATTTAATCTAGGAATTCTTATTGGATACTGAATTATTTTTTCCAAATATTCTTTTCCAATATCAATTTGCTGACCTTCGATTTTATCAAATTTTCTTTTTACAGCATAAGATATATGTCTCTCATCAGCTCCTATAATAAATACTGTATTTCCAGCAAACAAAAACAATCTAATCGCCTCTAACGTTTCTAATATAGTGTCAGGACTACACCTATCTAATTCATCTATAAAAACCACTAGTCTTTTAATCTTTGTTTCTTTTAACAACTCTGCAAAACTCTTCTGAAACTCTTTAATATTCTGTCTTATTTCCTTATTACTTAACTCATCTTTAATTGTTTTAATAATTCCATCTGTATCTACATCCTTAGTCTTATCTTTAACTTTAGACACAATGCTATTAAGTGTTAAATCTGTAATAGTTCCTATTCCACCTGTTAAGAATATATCCGCACCGTACTTTACCCCGTTTTTTAACAACTTCATTTTATCAATACTTTTATACAACCCACTAATACATATAGCTGCTTTTTTAGATAATTTTCTATTTTCCTGTATCTTATCCAGTATACTTCCCATTAAAGCAGTTTTAGCATCTTCATAACCTTCGAAGAGCCACCCATTAAACACTAAGCACACTGTATCTTCATCCTTATTAAAAGTATTCATACTCATGCTTATTAAGCTTGACTTTCCACTGCCCCAGTCCCCATATACCCCAACACTAGACGGTAATAATGTTTCGTCTTCAATTATATCTTTAAGTATATTGATTAAATAGTCAAAATCTAGAAAATCTAATTCTGTTTCACTATCCTTCCACATAATATCCTCCTTGCTTGTAATATCATACTATCTTTAACTCTACATATATCTAACTTATTATTTACATGAATGCTGATAAATTAATTTTATATCCAATAGAAATAAATCCCTTTATCCTAAAAATATACGTTCTACAGTTAATTAACCCTCCAATTAAATATTTTCGTGATACAAATCTTCTTTTAATTGCTCCCAATACTCATTAACCATTGTACTAATATTATCAATTTCTAAGCTTGATGCAATTATATAAAATCGCTTTTTAACTTCACTTTCGTCAAGTTCAAGCTTTTCAGATAAATTTGATATCCATGCAATAACTGCTGGAGCAAGAAATGCATGTTCTTTTCTAAAGCTTTCTGACCAATTAGAGCACCCACTCAAGTCATACACGCATACAGTTAAATATAAATCAATTGCTTTATTGTAATCTTGCAACCTTTCATAAATATTACCTATTTGCATTAAGCTGTTCCTATATAAACCATAATTTGATTTGCTTTTATTTATTTTAGCTTGCTTTTTTACACACTCAATTAGTGCTTGTTCAATACTAACTTTTTTCGCTTTTATAAATTCTGCTACTTCAGAAATATTTAGACCTTCGTTAATAATAATAGTTTTAATCCAATTTCTTCTTGAACGTTCATCTCTTATTTCTACCATTTTTTCATATTCAGTATTTGTCATCATAAGTTTTTCACCTGTAAAAACACTATTCTTTACAAGAATTGTATTCCCACATTCATTACACTTTCCCTTTTGTACAGGACGTTTTAATAAAGGCTTATTACAGTAAGGGCATACTCCCTCATTGTATAACTCCACATTCTTATCAAATAAATTAGCCTCAATCTCGTCAAAAAGTACAGATTTTCTAAAAACCTCATCTGGTTCTTGTTTTGCTATATTCTTTATAGCTTGTGCTTGTGGTGCATATTTTCCACCTTTTCTTAATTCCTTTAATGTAGCCTTTACATTTTCATGTGTTAATTTTAAAATTTCTAATAATGTATCTGAAAAAGCCTGATTATCTAATATTGATGGTATAGCTAATACTCTTTGATTTTCATCAATTGAATAGTTAGCTAATATCACTTCTCTCGTTTTTGGACATTTTAATGGTGAGTATTTGTTTAAAGCAAGATATTCATCACCATATTTTTCCCTCAGTAACTTATTAAGCTCTATTTCAAAAATATTACTTTCGTCCCTTATATATCTTTTATTAGTGAAGCCTACTTTGCCTGCAATAGCCATGAGTTCTTTTGCAGTAAGATTTATACCCATAGCTTGTTTTGCAAGAATATATATATTTGACATATTAACTTCTTCCACAGTTTCAA
>CAMNZV010000112.1 GCA_946575275.1 uncultured Clostridium sp.
TATTTTTATTGAAATTATATCCAGCCACATTTATAATAATAATAATAATAATAGCCCCTATGAATATTTTTATTATAATTCATAGCTGCTATTTCTTATTTTAATTTAATTAGATTGTTTACATTTGGATTATTCACAAATTTTTCCTCTACTAATTTACCAATTCTTTTTTGTTCTTCTAATTTCTCACTTAAACTAGATGACACAATAATATCCTGTTCTTCATCCACCTTTTCAGCTTCAACTTCAATTATTTTTTTGCTAGCCATCTGTAAATCATGCTTAAAGTTCTGGTTTGACCTATTTTTGTCCTCACCTTCCTTTTTTATTCGAGTAGTACCATTAGCACTACTAACCTTTGAATTTTCAGCTTTAATTAGCCTTTCCATTGCTGCACCAACACTATCTAACATAAATATCACCTCTACTTTAAGTTTCTTATTATACTTATCGTAGGATTATTTAAATACTTTATAGTAAATATAGAATTTTTGTGAATTTATTTTGAATTTTGTTCATAAAGCAAATGCCTATAGCTTTTATACTATAGGCATTTATTATTTCGAATTTATTTCATTTTTAATGCTTCCATTTGTGCTGTTTTTTTGCTTCCAAATTTTCTAAATACAACAGCCAAAATTTGAAAGACCACTAAGAATCCTAATAGTATTAATGAATCCTTTATTAACATTCCATAGTTCATTGTAGTTGCAAAACATGCTTCCTTTAAAGCCTCTACACTATAGGTAAATGGGAAGTATGGATTTAAAACACCAAATACTTTTGGTATTAATTCTAATGGGAAGGTTCCTCCACAGGTTGTAAGTTGTATTATTAGTAGAATTATACTAATTAATCTACCTGCATCTCCAAGTAAGGTTACTAATGAATATATTATTCCTACATATACTATTGAGGATAGAATTATCATTCCAAAATATAATACATAACTTGCTGGTCTTAATCCTAAAGCAAGTATAACACCTCCTAAAAGAACTGCTTGAATTACCCCAACTAATGCTGCCAATAAATATCTTCCAATAACCTTAGCAAAATTACTTGTTCCTTCTTCATAGGTTGTCATATCAACCTTTGTAGAAATAACAAAGAATATCATAAGTCCACCTATCCAAAGTGATAAATTTATAAAATATGGAGCAAATCCATTACCATAGTTAGGTACTGGGTTTGAAGATGCTACATCTAACTCAATAGGTTCTGATACAAATTTACCCATATCCTCAGATTTATTTATTAATCCATCATCTAAAGTAATTGCACCAGTATTAAGTTTTTCTGCAAGTTCCTTGCTACCATCATTTAGTTTTGTAACACCATCTTTTAATGCTGGTAGGTTTGATGTTAAATCTACCATTCCATTATCTAATTTACCTAACCCAGGTCCAAACTGACTACTTAATCCTGTTTTAAGTTGTGACATACCATTATTTAATTCACTTACTCCATTTTTAATTGTAGAAACTTTTCCAATTAATGAATTTGTTCCATCTGCAACTTGTTTAGAACCATTAACATAGGTATTTAATCCAGTGTTATATGTTTCCATACCAACCTTTAATCCATCTAAGCCTTGAACTAAAGCTTCTAATTGCTTTGTTGCATTGCTATTTTGGGTACTATAGGTTTGAAGGTTAGTTAGTACCTCCATAACAGCAGGTGCAAGTTTTGTTGTATCTCCACCTTGATATTGAACCATTGCAGTTTGTAATTTAGTTGCAATACTTGTCATTAATGCTGAAGTACTTTTTGCACTAGATATTAATGTATTTGTTCCATTATAAACTGCTAAATAACCATTTTGTACAGTACTATATCCATTAATAACTGTTTCAGAACCCTGTGAAACACTAGTTGCGCCCTTTGATAACTTACTAATATCCCCTTCTGCTGCTATTAAGGCACTATTTAAGGTACTTGTACCATCACTTAGTTTAATTATGTTTGGAAATACTGTGTTGGTATAAGAAGTATATAAGTTATTCATACCATTACTTAATGCATTAGCTCCATCCTCTAGAGCTGGAATATTGCTACTTAAACTATTCATACCATCTTCTAAAGCTTTGCTTCCATCTGCTGCTGCAACAAATCCATCTTTGGCTGAATATAAGCTTTCAAAAGTTTTAGTTACATATTCCTCTGAAACACTTTTAATTATAGTATTTTTAAGTTCTGATTGAACCTTTGAACATACCTGTGCTGCCAAAAAGTTTTTCTTTTCGTTACTTGTAAATGTAAGCTTTGCTTGTACTGGTAATCCTACCTTTGCACTAGTAACGTTTTTTGAAAAGTCTTTAGAAATTTGAAACTTTGCATAATATTTATCTCCTTCAAGACCATTATCTGCCTCATCCTCAGAAACAAAAACCCACTTTACAGCTTCATTATTTTTAAGTTCGCTTACAAAATCCTCACCAAAATTATATTTAACTCCATCAATAGTAAAACCTTCATCTAAATTTACTACTGCCACAGGCATATCTTGCATTTTCCCATAAGGATCCCAAAATGCACCTAAATATAATAAGGAATATAGTATTGGGACAATTATAATTGCAAGTAAACATACTGATATAAATTTGCTTTTACTAATTCTTTTTAAGTCCCTTAGGGCTACTTTAAAACAATTCATAAAATAACTTCCTTTCAATAAATAATTATTACAATAGTAGAATACACCCAATTATGACTATTAGTCAATATTAAAATTTACAGGTAATTGTTTTCATAAAAAATTTTTTTTTAATAACAAAAAAATGCAATTTCAATAATAGAAATTGCATTTTATATTTGTTTATTTATTTACTTCAATAGCTTTAATTCCAAGTTCACTTAATTGCTTTTCATCAACTATATTTGGTGCTTCACTTAAATAGCAATAAGCATTTTGATTTTTAGGAAAGGCTATAACGTCCTTTATATTATCTGTTTTTGCAAGGAACATTATCATTCTATCAAGTCCAAATGCTAATCCTCCATGTGGTGGTGGTCCAAATTTAAAGGCTTCAAGTAAGAACCCAAATCTCTTCCATGCCTCTTCTTCGCTAAATCCAAGGGCTTTAAACATTCTTTCTTGTAATTTTGTATCATGAATTCTAATAGATCCTCCACCTAATTCTTCTCCATTTAATACTAAATCATAGGCAATTGATCTAACAATTCCAGGATTAGATTCTATAAGGTCTATATCTTCCTCCATTGGTGCTGTAAATGGATGGTGGCAAGCTGTGTATCTTTCCTCTTCTTCACTATATTCAAATAAAGGGAATTCTGTTATCCAAGTAAAGTTAAACTCATTTTTATCCTTTATTAAATCAAACTTTTTAGCAAGTTCTAATCTTAATGCTCCAAGACTTTGCAACACTACAGAATCCTTATCTGCAACAATTAAAATTAAATCTCCCTTTTCACCTTCCATTTTAGATATAATATTGTTCATATCATCTTCACTTAAGAATTTTGAAATTGGTGATTTAATTTCATCTTCTTTAATAGCAATATATGCAAGTCCCTTAGCCTTATATGTTTTAACAAATTCAGATAGTCTATCTATGTCTTTTCTTCCCATTGAAGCTCCACCCTTTAAACATAAAGCTCTAACTGACCCCTTATTTTCAAGAGCAGATTTAAATACCATAGAGTCTACGTCCTTAACTATTTCAGTTATATCTGTAATCTCCATTTTAAATCTTAAATCTGGTTTATCTGAACCATACTTTTCCATAGCCTCTTTAAATGTCAACCTCTTAATAGGAAGCTTCACTTCATGATTTATAACTTCCTTAAAAACATGAGCTATAAGCTTTTCATTTATAGCTATAACATCCTCTTGTTCTACAAAACTCATTTCAAGATCCACTTGGGTAAATTCTGGTTGTCTATTTGCCCTTAAATCTTCATCTCTAAAACACTTTGTAATTTGGTAGTATTTATCATAGCCTGATACCATTAATAATTGTTTGAAAATTTGTGGAGATTGAGGCAATGCATAAAACATACCTGGATAGTTTCTTGAAGGAACTAAATAATCTCTTGCTCCTTCTGGTGTTGATTTTGTAAGTATTGGAGTTTCAAATTCTAAAAATCCATTATCATCTAAAAAGTCTCTAATAGCTTTTGATGTTTTACTTCTTATTTTAAATATGTTTTGCATATCAGGTCTTCTAAGATCTAAATATCTATATTTTAATCTTACCTGCTCTGAGGCATCTAAGCCTTCTTTAATATATATTGGTGGTGTCTCTGATTCTGATAAAATTTTAATATCACTACACTTAAGTTCTACCATACCAGTTGCCATTGTTTCATTTATAGATTCCCTTTTTACAACTTCTCCTGTAACGCTTATGCAATATTCTGGTTTAACTGTTTTTGCTTTTTCAAATGCTAATGCATTAATTTCTTCCCCAAATACTACCTGCATTATACCTTCTCTGTCTCTTAAATCTATAAATTCAAGACCTCCAAGTTTTCTGTTTCTTTGAACCCAACCCATAAGAGTTACTGTTTTACCAATATGTTCTTCCCTTGGTTCACCGCAGTACATTGTTCTCTTTATTCCATTTAAAGCCTCAGCCATTTTAATCTTCCTTTCTATCTTAAATTAGATGTAATTTCATCTATATTTTTAAGTGATACCTGAATTATTTCATGATTGTTCATGTTCTTTAATTTAATATTATTAGAAGCAATTTCATCATCACCAATTATTGTAGTATATTTTGCTCCAATTTTATTTGCATATTTCATTTCTGCCTTAACACTTCTTCCCATATGATTAATTTCAACTTTTATTCCCTTGTTTCTTAAAGCATAGGCTAACTTAAAGGCCTCTTTATATCCACCTTCACCAAAAGCTCCAATATAAATATCATATTCATCATAATTTGGAATTTCAATACCTTCTTTTTGAAGTGTCATAACCAATCTTTCAATTCCCATTGCAAAGCCAAAGGCTGGCATACTTGGTCCACCAAGTTCTTCAATTAGTTTATCATATCTTCCTCCACCACAAACAGTAAAGTCATCATTTATTATTTCAAAGATAGTTTTTGAATAATAATCAAGTCCACGTACAATTCCAGGATCTACAGTATATTTTATATTTAATATATCTAAAAAATCCTTTGTTTTATTGAAATGAGTTTCACATTCTTCGCAAACGTAATCTAGAATAATTGGGGCTTTTTTTGTTATTTCCTTACATCTTTTTTCTTTACAATCCAATATTCTCATTGGATTTTTATTAAATCTTTCCTTGCAAGTTGAACATAAGTTTTCATAATTATCCTTTAAATAATTTTTTAAAGCCTCATTATATTTTGGTCTACATGTTGGACATCCTAAATTATTAATATTAAGACTTAAATTTTTTAATCCTATATTTTTTAATACTTCCATTGCAAAGGCCATAGTTTCTGCATCAATAGATGGTTCTTTTGAACCAAAAACCTCAACTCCACATTGATGGAATTGTCTAAGTCTTCCCTTTTGAACATTTTCATATCTAAAACAAGGAATAACATAATATAATTTTGTAGGTTGGGCTTCATTAAACAATCTGTTTTCAATAAAAGCTCTAACTATAGGTGCTGTACCCTCTGGCTTTAATGTAATACTTCTGTTACCCTTGTCATTAAAAGTATACATTTCCTTTTGGACAATATCTGTAGTATCCCCAACACCTCTTAAAAAAAGGTCTGTGCTTTCAAATATTGGAGTTCTAATCTCTTTCATGCCATAATATTTAGCTGTATTTTTAAAGGTATCTTCTACAAAGTGCCATTTATAACCATCCTGTGGCAACATATCTTTTGTACCCTTTGGTGCTTGTAATTCCATCCTTCTCCTCCTAATATAATGTATTTAGTAAGTTTATCTTACCTTCTGTTAATTCCTTAACCCTATCTATATATTCCTTTACATCTTTAACATTTCCAAATCTCTCTATTCTATCTTCCTCTAAAAAAACAACCTTAGATACTGCATCAGCACC
>CAMNZV010000113.1 GCA_946575275.1 uncultured Clostridium sp.
CATAAGCTTCTTTTTCTGTTCTTTTATGCTTATTAAATGCCTTATTAAAGGCATATTCACTTAAATAATTTACTATTGTAACTAAAAGTACTAAAATAATTATAATTTCTATCATCTTTAATGCTCCTATTAATTATTTATACTAACAAAAAAGAGTAGCTATCTTTCTTTCATGCTACTCTTTAGTGTTTAACACTATATTTCATATTACTTCCCTTCACTTAAGCTTGTAATTTTTCAGCTAAAGTTTTTAATTCATCAAAAGATAATGTAGATAAATATTCTCTAGTTATGTTATTATTATTTGTTTCTCTAATTAGAGTAAGAATGGTACCTACATACATTTCTCTGTAATCTTTAACAGCCATAAAATCCCCTCCTTTATATTTATTGTATGTAAATAATTATAAAAACGTCTCTTAAATTATAACATAAAATTCTGACTTTTGAAATTAATTTTTATTTAATTTCAAAAGTCAGTAAATTTCTAACTATTTATCACTTTTCCTAAAAAACTCTTAGTTCTTTCATGCTCTGGATGGCTAAATATCTCTTCTGGTTTACCTTCTTCAACAATATTCCCATCTGCCATAAATAACACTCTATCTGATACTTCTCTTGCAAATCCCATTTCATGGGTTACAACTACCATAGTCATACCTTCTTTTGCAAGTTCCTTCATAACATCTAAAACCTCTCCAACCATTTCTGGATCTAAGGCTGATGTAGGTTCATCAAATAAAATAACTTTAGGGTTCATTGCAAGAGTTCTAGCTATAGCTACACGTTGCTTTTGTCCCCCAGATAATTGTGATGGATAGTTATTAGCCTTGCTTGAAAGTCCAACTCTTTCTAGTAGCTTTAAACCTTTTTCCTTTGCCTCTGTTTCTGACATAAGCTTTAATTTTATTGGTGCTAAAGTTACATTTTCCATTATAGTTAAATGAGGAAATAGATTGAAATGTTGAAAAACCATTCCTATATGTTGTCTCATTTTATCTATATCTGTATTCTTTAAAAGTATATCTGTACCATCGACTTTAATGCTTCCCCCTGTAGGTTCTTCTAATTTATTTATACATCTTAAGAATGTACTTTTCCCAGAACCTGAAGGACCTATAACAACAACACACTCACCAGCCTTAATGTGACAATTAACACCATTTAATACTTGTAAATCCCCAAAACTCTTTTTTAAATCATTAACGTATATCACTTTTACGTAGCCTCCTTTCCATCATTTGAAGTAATTTAGTCATAATCTTTACTATTATATAATATATTATGGCTATTGCAATTAGTGGTAAAAAGGTTTCATAAGTTCTTGATATTATAAAGTCTGCTGCCTTTGTCAAAAGGGCTATTGCTACATATCCAACTATTGAAGTTTCTTTAACCAAAGTTATCATTTCATTTCCTAATGCTGGCAATATATTTTTAATTGCTTGTGGCATTATAATGAATCTCATAGTTTCTCCATAAGATAATCCAAGGGAACGTCCACCTTCCATTTGTCCATGATCTACAGCAAGAATTCCTGCACGTATATTTTCTGCAACATATGCTCCACTATTTATACCAAAGGTAATGACTGCTGCAACTATTCCCATTTGATTTTTAAATATAATCATATATATTATTAAAAGCTGCACCATAACTGGAGTACCACGTAAAACATCAATATAAATATTGGCAATTCTTGATGCAATTGTTTTTTTACCTCTTCTGTTTTCTGAAAGTTTCATTAATGCTACAATAAAACCTATAACTATCCCTAATGCCACTGCTAAAATAGCTATTTCAAGAGTAACTAATACACCTTTCAATAATAATTCGTATCCTTTTGTATCTATAAAAACAAACTTCAATTTTTCTACAAATCTCTCAAAAACATTACCGGAATTACTTTCTGTATTTGAAACTGTATTGTTAATGTATTCATCAACTATTTCATCAAATTTCCCATTGTCCTTTACTTTTTGAAGTCCTTCATTAATATCTTTTAATACCTCGGAATTTCCTTTTCCAACTGCAACAGCATATTCTTCAGTTGTTGAAGTGTCCTTTACTAATTTTAATGTATCCCTATTATTTGAAACAAAGTTTTCTGCAGGATTTTCATCAATTACAACTGCATCCACTCCTCCATTTTTCAATTCAATTATAGCATCAGTTCCTTTTTTAAATCTTTTAACTGTTGCTTCTTTTATAACTTCATTGTCATCAGCTGGAGTTACAATTATATCTCCTGTTGTACCTTCTTGTACTGCGATTTTCTTTCCATTTAAATCGCTTAGTGATTCTATATTACTATCCTTTAATAGAACTATAGATTGGGTTGCTGTATAATAACTATCAGAAAAATCAACTGTCTGTTTTCTTTCATCTGTAATTGTCATTCCGGCAATTGCTGCATCTAATGCACCTGTTTTAATTGAGGCAGTTAATGATTTGAATTCCATATTTGTGAATTCTACATTATACCCCATTTCTTTTCCAATTTCCTTCATTAAGGCTACATCAAATCCATCTACTTCACCATTATCATTTATGTATTCAAAAGGTGGAAATTCTGCATTTGTTCCTACTTTTATAGTTTTATCATAAGTTTTTTCACTATTATCACAACCAATGAAGAAACTTCCAAATAAAAATAATAACAAAATCAAACTTGATTTTCTTAAGGTTTTCCTATTCATTAATTAAATCCTCCTGTCTTTCAATTCATATAATTATACTATACAATACACAGAAAAAAAAGTAGTATGGACAATCCACACCACTTTTGTAGTATTTATTTTCAATTATACCTCTGCCTTAGCTTTTACTATATCATTTATTATTTTTATTCTTTCTTCTCCTAAAACTGATGCTAAATTATTATCTAACTTATTATTCTTAAAGAACCTTTCTCCATTTGACTCTGATATTTTAAAGATTTTGTCTTCTAATTTTTCATAACTCATTAAATCTTCTTGATATAAATCTATTAAGTCCTTTACTGCTGTTGCTAGTTCCTTTGGATTTCTGTATACTGCTCTCATTTTTTCAATTACTCCTTTTTCTTATGAAAATATTATTTTATTAATTACCATACTCTCTTTTCGTCTGTATACTAATTAGACTTTAGCTTTTTATTTATTTTTTAAAGTTCTTCAATAAATAAAAGATCTTTAATCTCACTTATTTCAGCAATAAGTTCTGAATGTGATTGTTTTTCTCTGCATTTTAATGTTAAAATTGCACCTGTACTTATTTTATCTATTGCTTTATTTTTTACCACTTGTATGTTTGTTGCTTCTATATTCCTATCTCTACAAAATACAATTATTCTTTGAAGTACATGAGAATCTTCAAATTCCACATATATTTCAATAAATCTTGATCTACCATATATCTTTCTATCTATTTTATTAAAGACAGCTACAACAATGAATATGAATATATTCCCAATTATAGCAAGTTCATAAAATCCCACACCTATTGCAAGTCCCATACAAGCTGATGCCCAAAGTCCAGCTGCTGTAGTTAATCCCCTAATTTGATTTTTACTTGTAACTAATATACTTCCAGCTCCAAGAAAACCAATACCACTTACAACCTGTGCACCTATTCTTGTTGGATCTGATGTTGGGCTATATACATTAACAACATAAATATTAGTCATCATTACAAGGGCAGAACCAATGCAAACAAGCATATGAGTTCTACCACCTGCTGCTTGGCCTTTTCTTCCTCTTTCAAGACCTATAAGACCTCCACATAAGGTTGCAAGAATAAGTCTTATTGTAATTGATACTCCATTTAAATCTTGAATATAGTTTGTAAATTCCTTAATCCAATTCATTTTATCCTCCAATTATTCTTCAATACCATTTAATGCTTCCATTGCAAAAGCAACATAAAGTGCTGTTGAATTAATAACTGCTTTTTCATCAATATTAAATTTATCACTATGATTTGGGTATGCTCTGTCTATTTCCTCATTTCCTGCACCTACAAATGCAAATACTCCTGGTATCCGTTTTTGATATACAGAAAAATCTTCTCCAAGCATCATTTTAGATACTGACACTAATTGGCTTTCTTTGAAAATCTTTTTAGCTCCATTTAATGCAGTAGTTGTTACTTCTTCATCATTTAATACTACTGGATGCGCTGATAAAGTATAATCAATTTCAGCTGTTGCTCCATAAATTGCTGCTGTACCATGGGCAATTCTTTTTATTGATTTTTGTATTTCTTTAGCATTATTTAAGGAAAAACTTCTAACAGTTCCTCTAATTAATGCTTCTCCTGGAATAATATTGTGCTGCTTTCCTGCTTGCAATTGTCCAACTGTTACAACTGCTGAGTCTATAGGATCTTCTTCTCTACTTACAATGGATTGTAAATTCATAATAGTTGCAGCAGCAACAAGGGATGCATCTACACATTGATGTGGCTTTCCTGCATGACCACTTTTCCCTTTGATTTTTATTGAAAATATATCTGAAGCTGCCATTCTAGGTCCAGATTCTATTGAAATTTTACCGCATTCTATATCTGCAAATACATGAAGTCCAAAAATTTCTTCTACATCCTCTAAAGCTCCATCTTCAATCATTAGTTTTGCTCCCATACAATTTTCCTCTGCTGGTTGAAATAATAATGATATCTTTCCCTTTAGGTCCCTCTCGTATTTCTTAAGTATTCTAGCTGCTCCAAGTAATGACGCCATATGTGCATCATGTCCACAAGCATGCATAATGCCCTTATTTAAAGATGAATATGCTACATCTGTTTTTTCTTCTATTTTTAAGGCATCCATATCTGCTCTTAAGGCAATATGTCTTCCATCTCCTTCACCAATTGTAGCCACAATACCAGTTACTGCAGCTTCTGTATAAGGTATATTCATATTAGTTAATTCTTCTTTAATTTTTTTTGATGTTTCAAATTCTTCTAGGCTTAATTCTGGATACTTGTGAAAGTGTTTCCTTAATCCTATAACATAGCTTTTTAAAAGTCTAACTTCTTCATTTATATTCAAAATAACACCTCGCTTTTTATGTTAGTATAATACATATTAATTGAATTTTCTATATTTTTTTTAGTATAACTGAAGAATGTAGACTATATCCTAAAATATCTTTATCCTCGCAGGTTGCAATATGATATTTCAACCATTTATTAAAGTTCTCTTTCTTTGCTTTATTTACAACCTTAGGAATTCTATAGCCTATTCCATCAGAGCCATAATGATGTATTATATTAAGTTTAAAGCCCTTTAAAAAGAATTCTATTTCCCTTGGAGTATAGACCTTATAAATGTCTTTATAAACTCTACTTTGAAGTATATCCATGACCTCCTCAATATTATCCATACTTTCAGAAACAGTTTTTAAAGCCACTGCATTTCTATTTATATATGAAAGTATAAGATGTCCATTTGGCTTCAAAACTCGTAAAGCTTCCATTAACGCAACATTTCTATCACTATTTTCTAAATAATACATTGGACCTATGAAAATAACAAAATCAAAAATACAATTATTATATTTTGATAAATCTAATGGGTCAACTTCTATAATTTCATTTAAAATTGGTGTTAATGCTTGTTTATCTGATAATAAATTGATTTCATTTTCAGTTATTCCACCTGCTGTTACTGTATGTCCCAATTTAGCTAATTTAAAAGAATAGCTACCAGAGCCAGAAAAAATATCTAAAACCTTACTTTCCTTTCTAATAAGTCCATTAATAAATGTCATATTAGTTATGTATTCTATAGAATGATTGTAGTCCATAAATAAACGTTCTTCATCACTCCTATTATTAAAATATTCCAAAACCTTTTCATTCATATCTGTCACTCCCTTCAAAAGTATATAGGTCTCTTTTTTAAAGAAATGTTGATAACCATCTTCATTAGTTTAAAAATTAAGAGGCTATTTCTAGCCTCTTA
>CAMNZV010000114.1 GCA_946575275.1 uncultured Clostridium sp.
TTTAGATGTTCAATGTATGACAGCTGGCAAAGCAATAATGCACAAGGAATATCATGAAAAAGAATTTAATAATAATGTCGGAACCCTTCACCTTATTCAACTTTGGGTAAATTTACCTAAGGATAAAAAGAGTGTTGAACCTAAATATCAACCTATATTAAGGGATCAAATGGGTAAATACAAATTAGAAGACAATCAGGGAGAAGTAAGTATAATTGCAGGTAGTTTTAACGGTGTAACTGGTCCTTCTGATACATTTACTAAGATCAATATGTACAATGTTATGTTGAAAAATAATGGGAGTGTTACAATAAATGAACCAGATAATTTTAATACAGGTATTCTAGTGCTAAAGGGTGAGATTTTAGTTAACGAGGAAAAACATTGTAACCAAGGAGACTTTATTTTATTTAATAATATTAAAGGTGAAATTTATATAAAAGCTATAACAGAGGATGGACTATTTATAGTCCTAAGTGGAGAACCTATAAATGAGCCTATAGCATCTCATGGGCCTTTTATTATGAACACAACAGGGGAAATTATAGAGTGTTATGAAGATTTAAGAAATGGCAAGTTTGGAACTATGAACTTTTAAATAATTTAATAGAAGAAGAGAGAAGGTTGACTTTTCTCTTTTTTTATTATAATATTAGTTAGAAATCTAACTAATGTGAAAGGCAATTATATGGAGAATGAGTTTCATATTGGAAAGGAAGTTGACATACTTTCCAATAAAATTAAACGAAGATTAAACAATAAACTTTCTAAATACGGTTTAACAGCAATTCAGTTTAAGATTATTAGCTTTATTTATTTTGAATCTAAAAAAAGGGATGTATTACAAAAAGATATTGAAGAGGAATTTTATATTAGAAAATCTTCAGTTACAAGTGTAATACAACTTTTAGAGAAAAATGGGCATATTAAAAGAATAAGTGTATGTAATGATGCTAGATGTAAAAAGCTAATTTTAACTGAAAAGGGATTACAAATTAGTTTAGAATGTTACAAAGATATTATGGAACTTGAAGATTATTTAGCAAAACTTTTATCAAAGGATGAAATAAAAATTTTTACTGAAATACTATTAAAATTAAATAAAAAATTAGATTGAAAATATTAACAGGAGGAGTTTATGTTAAAAAAATTAGCAGCACAAATAAAAGAATTTAAAAAAGACACAATAATAACACCTATTTTTATGGTGCTTGAAGTTCTTATGGAAATTATTATACCATTATTAATGGCTAAAATAATTGACAATGGAGTTAGCAAAGGTGATATTAATTATGTTGTGAAAATAGGAATAATAATGATTGGAATAGCTTTATTATCTTTAACCTTTGGTATTTTAGGTGGAAGATTTGGTGCTAGGGCTTCAACAGGATTTGCAAGAAATATAAGAAAATCAATGTATTATAACATACAAAATTTTTCCTTTTCAAACATTGATAAATATTCAACAGCAGGACTTGTAACAAGACTTACAACAGATGTAACAAATGTTCAAAATGCATTTCAAATGATAATAAGAATATTTGTTAGAGCACCCTTTACTTTAGTACTAGCTATGATTATGTCCTTTTATATTAATGCAAAATTATCATTAATATTTGTAGGGGCAATTATTATTCTTGGAGTGTCCTTATATTTTATTATGATAAAGGTATATCCAATATTTAAAAGATTATTTAAAAAGTATGATGCCTTAAATGGAAGTGTTCAAGAAAACCTATCTGCAATTAGAGTTGTTAAAGCTTATGTAAGGGAAGATTATGAAATATCAAAGTTTAAAAAAGAATCAGGTGCATTAGCTAAAATATCAATAAATGCAGAAAAAGTATTAATTTTAAACTCACCTATTATGCAATTTACAATGTATACATGTATATTACTTTTATCATGGCTTGGGGCAAAAATGATTGTATCAAATACAATGACTACAGGAGAATTATTAAGCTTATTTACATATGCAACGAATATATTAATGAGTTTAATGTTAATTTCTATGGTTTTTGTTATGGTTACCATGGCAAGATCTTCAGCAGAAAGAATAACAGAGGTTATTTATGAAGAAAGCAATTTAACTAATCCTAAAGAACCAATATTTGAAGTGGAAAATGGTGAAATTGAATTTAATAATGTAAGTTTTTCTTATAGCAAGGATTCTGAAAATAATTCCCTTGAAAATATTAATTTCAAAATAAAATCAGGTGAAACCATTGGAATAATTGGTGGTACAGGAAGTGGAAAATCTACCTTAGTTCAATTAATACCAAGATTATATGATGTTACATCTGGAAATGTAAAAGTTTCAGGTATAGATGTTAGAGAATATGATATAGAGACCTTAAGAGAAGAGGTATCTATGGTACTGCAAAAAAATGTGTTATTTTCAGGAACTATAAAAGAAAACTTAAGATGGGGAAACAAAAATGCTACAGATGAAGAAATAATTCAAGCTTGCAGGCAAGCACAGGCAGAAGAATTTATTGAAAAATTTCCAGATAAATATGATACCTTTATTGAACAAGGTGGAAATAATGTTTCAGGTGGACAAAAGCAAAGACTTTGTATTGCAAGAGCCTTACTTAAAAAACCAAAAATACTTATATTAGATGACTCTACAAGTGCAGTAGATACAAAAACAGATTCCCAAATAAAAAAAGCCTTTAAGGAATCCATCCCAGATACAACAAAAATAATTATTGCACAAAGAATTTCATCTATAGAGGAATCAGATAAGATAATAGTTTTAGATGATGGTAAAATTAATGGAATTGGTACTCATGATGAACTATTAAGTACAAATGATATTTATAGGGAAGTATATGAATCTCAAGTGAAGGGAGATGATAAAATTGAAGAATAATACTAATAAGACAAACTCCATGAAAACCATAAAAAGAATTCTTCAATTTATGACTAAAGATTATAAATTTGAGATTTCAATTGTTGTTATAGCTATAGTTGTAAGTTCAATAGTATCAGTTATGGGAACACTATTTATAAAAAGCCTAATAGATGAATATATTACACCATATATTCTGGAAGGTTCAACTTATAATTTCAAACCATTACTTCATGCTATAATTATAATGGCAATTATATATTATATAGGAGTAATTGCAACATATATATATAACAGATTAATGGTAAATGTTGCACAATATACCTTGAAAAATATTAGGGATAACCTATTTGAACATATGGAAAAGCTACCAATTAAGTTTTTTGATACCAATGCACATGGCGACTTAATGAGCTTATATACAAATGATACAGATACCTTAAGGCAGATGATAAGTCAAAGTATACCACAGCTTTTAGCCTCAGTAATAACAATTGTAAGTGTATTTTCTTCAATGGTTGTCTTAAGTATCCCACTAACATTTATAGTTGTTTTAATGGTTGTTTTAATGGTTGTAATAACAAAAGTATTAGGTGGAAAAAGTGGAATGTATTTTGCAAAGCAACAAAATGACCTAGGTAAAGTAAATGGATATATTGAAGAACTTATGGAAGGTCAAAGAGTAGTAAAAGTATTTTGTCATGAAGAAGAATCAAAAAAGAGCTTTGATGAATTAAATGATAAATTATTTAATAGTGCTGACAATGCAAATAAATTTGCAAATATCCTAATGCCTATAATGGGTAATCTTGGACATATAAATTATGTATTAACTGCAATATTTGGAGCTATACTTGCAATTAATGGTTTTGGAGGATTAACTCTAGGAGGCCTTGCAACTTATTTACAACTTACAAGAAGTTTTAATATGCCAATAACCCAAGTGGCACAGCAATTTAATTCAATTGTTATGGCATTGGCTGGGGCAGAACGTATATTTAAGGTTTTAGATGAAATTGCAGAAGATGATGAAGGTTATGTTAGATTAGTTAATGCGAAAATTGAAAATGGAAATATAATAGAAACAGATAAACATACAGGAACTTGGGCATGGAAACATCCCCATGGTGATGGAACAGTAACCTATGAAAAAATGTTAGGTGATGTAGTTTTTGAAAATGTTGATTTTGGATATAATGACAAGAAAATAGTTTTAAAGAATATAAATATGTTTGCAAAGCCTGGAGAAAAGATAGCCTTTGTAGGAGCAACAGGTGCAGGTAAAACAACCATAACTAACTTAATTAATAGATTTTATGATATTCAAAATGGTAAAATTAGATATGATGGAATTAATATTAATAAAATTAAAAAGGATGATTTAAGATTATCCCTTGGAATTGTACTTCAAGATACACATTTGTTCACTGGAACAATTGCAGATAATATAAGATATGGTAAGCTTGATGCCACCTTTGATGAAGTAGTTCAAGCAGCAAAACTTGCAAATGCTGATCAATTTATATGCCATCTTGAAAAGGGATATGATACTGTAATAACAGGAGATGGTGGAAGCTTGTCACAAGGACAAAGACAGCTATTATCAATTGCAAGAGCAGCAATTTTAGACCCACCAGTATTAATATTAGATGAGGCTACCTCAAGTATTGATACAAGAACTGAACTTATTGTTCAAGATGGTATGGATAAGCTAATGAAGGGTAGAACTGTATTTGTAATAGCCCACAGATTATCCACCATAAAAAACTCTGATGTAATTATGGTTCTTGAACAAGGGGAAATAATAGAACGTGGAAATCATGAAACATTAATAAAAGAAAAGGGTAAATATTATCAATTATATACTGGTGCTTTTGAATTAGAATAAATATAGTAAAGAAGGTCCCTTAGGCCTTCTTTAATTTATATTCATTTAAAGCAATTGATAATTGATCAGGATAAGAAGTTCCACGTCCATTGCAATTAATACCATTAAGCTTTGTAATAGCATCATCTATATTCATGCCCTCAATTAATCTAGAAATTCCTTGAAGATTTCCATTGCACCCTCCAATAAATTCAACATTTTTCACAGTATTATTTTCAATTTCAAAATTAATTTGTTTAGAACATGTGCCCCTTTTGTTATATGAATGTATAAAATATAGAATATTTTTTATCAAATCTATATAAATTTTGGAATAATAAAAGTGTCTCATTAATATAATGCAGGCATATATTATAGTAAAAGCAGTCTTTAATAAAAGGGGGAAATATGGAAAAATTATTAGTGTGTAATACAGGTAGTGACAAAATCAGCATTATTAATCTATCTAAAAATAAAATTGATGAATGCCCTCTTTATTTAGAGAAGGAGAAAAGTGGTCCATATAACATGGATTTTGTTAATAATACATTATACATTGCTAATAATTATAGTAATTCTATTAGTATATTTGATTTAAATAGTAAAAAGGAAGTAAAAAGTATTTATGTTGGAGCACATCCTAATGACTGTAAGGTGTATAAGGACAAAATATATATAATTTGTGGTGATAGTAATTCATTAAATATAATGGATTTATTTTCTATGGAGAGATTAGTTAATATAGCTTTAGATGGGTATCCCCATAGCATTGCAATAAATAAAATAAATGCCATGGCATATGTATGTAATACAGAAGGCAATAGTTTGTCAATTATTAATTGTGAAACAGACACTATGGTAAAAAGAATAGAAATTGGCAATAACCCAACTAAAGTATTGTTGTCTTCAGATAAAAGTATGCTTTTTATATGTGAAAGCAACTTTGAAGATAGTATTATAAAGGGGAATATTATTTTTATGTCAATTGAAACAAATGAAATTATTAAAAGAGTAAAGGTAGGATTAAACCCTGTTGATATTTATGAGGACAATAATAGATTATTTGTAGCTAATTTAGGGGATAGTACAATTAGTATTATAGACATTAAAAGAGATTATAATGTTGAAAATATAAGGGTAAAAGGATGCCCAATATCTTTAGTAAAGTATAAAGAAAAAATATACTATTCTGATTATTTTAATGGAATT
>CAMNZV010000115.1 GCA_946575275.1 uncultured Clostridium sp.
AAGTATTAGAATTAGGGACGCTGAGTTGTACCATAAATTATGTAGACTTTTGTTTATGGAAGTTTAATGTAAGTTACCTCCACCAATGAAATTCATGAATACATAATGAACACATTGGAGAAATTTGATACAATTTTTTAGTTGAAATTGAGAATGTATCATAATTGATAGAAAATAAAATGTTGAAAAAATACTAAATTTATGTATAATATAAATAGATTTAAATATAAACATGAAAAAAATATAAATGAAAAGGTGTTGTAAATATGCGCAAAGAGGTAGTTTTTAACTAAACTAACTGAATAAGGATTGATTTTAGAAAGTATGTTTGAAAAATCTTGAGTTATCAAGGTTTATTAGTGGTGGAATTAATTTGAAAAATATTAATCACTACCATGTTTATTTGTGTACTTCTAAAATAATCAATATTAAAATGAGCATGTTACACCTTATTTGCATAAGTAGGAAAGCCGTGTTTTAAACACGGTATTTTTATGCCTATTTTTGCTGCATTTATAAATATGATATAAGATTTTAGTCTATATAACTTAGTAATAAGTTGTATAAATTAAAGTCCTATATTTCATGTTTATATTTATGCCATATAATTATGAGGCTGTAAGTGAACCGATGTTCATTTGCGGCTTTTTGTTTTTTGAAGGAGATTATTAGGATGATTAAGATATCTAGAATACAAAGTACAAACAAACTTTTTCATAATATAGGGATGGTGAATAATTAATGGTTAAAAAACTTTCAGCATATAAAATTTATTTGTTATTTTCAGCTATTACGGCGATGTGTTTTTCGTTGGTTGCTACAGTTATGATAGTATACCACATTGAAAAGGTTCATTTAAATCCACTTCAACTTATACTTGTGGGCACTACATTAGAGGCGGCATGCTTTATATTTGAAATTCCTACAGGGATAGTTGCAGACATATATAGCCGTAAGTTATCTATTGTTATTGGTGCAGTTTTGACAGGATTAGGATTTATTTTAGAAGGCTCCATTTCTAGTTTTGCTTCTGTGCTTGTAGCACAGATAATATGGGGATTAGGTTCAACTTTTACTAGTGGGTCTATTGAGGCGTGGATTGCAGAGGAAGAAAAAGAACAAGACTTAGATAAAATATATATAAAAGGAGCACAAGCAGGACAAATAGGAGCAGTTATCGGGATAATACTAAGTACCATAGTAGGTAATTTGTCTGTTAGATTACCTATTATAATCAGTGGATGTTTATTTGTGATTAGTGCATTATTTTTAGCATTGTATATGCCAGAGAATAATTTTACACCATCTGCTGCAGAAGATCTAAACACTTTTAGAAAGATGGGATATACCTTTAAATCTGGCTTAAAGTTTGTGAAAAGTAAATATATAATGATGATTTTACTTTCTGTAACTCTATTTTATGGTTTATCTAGCGAAGGTTATGATAGACTTTCCAATGCACATTTCCTACAAGACACTACGCTTCCTAAGATAGGAAACCTTCAGCCTGTAACTTGGTTTGGGATATTTGGTATTGCTGGAATGGTATTAAGTGCTATAGCAATGCAGTTTATAGCTAAGAAATTAGAAGAAGAGGATAAGAATCAGAGTGGGAAGATATTATTGGTTGCAAATATATTTTATATATCCTTTATGTTAGCATTCGCACTTACAAGAAACTTTAATTTAATGCTAGTAGCGTATTTATCAACAAGTCTGTTTAGATCTATAAATGATCCTATATTTAATGCATGGCTAAATAATCATATAGATGATAGTGCAAGGGCAACTATACTTTCTATGAATGGACAAATCAATGCATTAGGACAAATTATAGGGGGACCAATTATTGGGATTATAGCTACAAAATTTTCTATAAGTATTGGTATAGCATGTACTTCATTATTAGTAACGCCAGTATTAGTTTTATATATCCTTTCTTTGATAATGGATAAAAAAGATGTTAAGAGCGCTAAAGGGGGAGAGGATACATATGAAAACAATTAATATAGGAATTGTGGCTCACGTTGATGCAGGCAAAACAACTACAACTGAAAATCTTTTATACTACAGTGGAGCTATAAAATCAGTTGGTAAAGTAGACCTAGGAAGCACTCAAACGGACTCAATGGAGCTTGAACGTAAGAGAGGAATTACTATAAAATCTTCAGCAATATCTTTCACATGGAATAGTGTTAAAGTAAATATTATCGATACTCCAGGACACGCAGACTTTGTATCTGAGGTAGAACGCTCTTTAAGTGTTTTAGATGGAGCTATATTAGTTATATCTGCAGTAGAAGGTATTCAATCCCAGACAAGAATATTATTTAACACATTAAAGACCCTAAAAATTCCAACAATAATTTTTATAAATAAAATAGATAGAGTTGGAGCAAATTGCAATAAAGTTTTTGAGGACATAAAAAAGGCTATGTCTAATAAGATAGTTAGATTACAAAAGGCACATGGTGAAGGAAGTAGAGAGGTTTGTCTAAATAATTTGGATGAAATAAATACAACAAATGATGAAATTATTAATGTTTTATCAGATTTAGATGAAGTGTTTTTAGAGAAATATGTTAACGGGATAGAATATGATAAAAATGAAATACAAGAAAAAATTTCATTGTATTCAAGAGAAGGAAGTTTATACCCTGTGCTTTTCGGTGCAGCATCAGTTGGTCTTGGTATCAAACAATTATTAGATGGAATTTGCAGTTACCTACCATTTGCAAGTAAAGACAGCGGTGGTGATTTATCTGGAGTGGTATTCAAAATTGAAAGGACAAATACAAATGAAAAGAAAGTTTATGTAAGATTATTTGGAGGCAAAATTTCTGTAAGAGATAGAATTGAAGTTCCTAATAAAGATATTATAGAAAAAGTGAAGAAAATTAATGGTTTAGAAAATGGTAAGCTAATTGAAATCGCCAGCATGGAGTCGGGAGATATAGGTATTCTACATGGACTTACAAGTTTTCAGGTTGGGGATGTCATTGGAATTGCAAATGATAGAACTAAAAATATATCTATAGCTAAACCAACATTAAAGACGAATATATCTGCTGTTAATAAAGAAGAAAATAGAGAATTATTTAAGGCATTAACATTCCTTACAGAAGAAGACCCACTATTAGAATTAGGCATGGATGATGAAGATAAAGAGATTTATATTAACTTATTTGGTGAAGTTCAGATGGAAATACTAAGTTCTATATTAGATGATTTCTATGGAATTAAAGTAGAGTTTTCGAATATCCAGACTATTTACAAAGAGACGCCTAAAGGTGTTGGTACTGCAATGATGCTTATGCAGGAAGGATTAAATCCTTTCTGGGCAACGGTAGGTCTAAAAATAGAGCCTGGGATAAGGGGAGAAGGATTAAAATATATGTCTAATGTATCAATAGGATCATTACCAAAATCTTTTCAAAATGCTATTGAGGAAGCAGTTGTTAAGACAAGTAAGCAAGGCCTTTTTGGTTGGGAAGTCACTGATATAAAGGTTACACTTACCTGCGGAGAATTTTTTAGTCCAGCCAGCACCCCAGCGGACTTTAGAAATGTAACTCCTATGGTATTTATGGAAGCATTGCATCAGGCTAAAACTGACTTATTGGAACCTCTGCATGAGTTTGAACTAAGGATTCCACAAAATGTTTTGAGTAAAGCTATTTGGGACTTGCAAACTATGAGAGCAACCTTTGATAATCCGATTATTGTTGAGGATGAATTTTTAATAAAAGGGTTAATACCAGTAGAAAATTCAAAAGAATACAAGCTAAAAATAGCTTCGTATACAGAAGGAAAAGGTATGTTTTTAACAAAGTTTTTTGGATACAAGAAAGTTCCATTTGAATTTGCTAAAACCCGCCAAAAATCAACCTATGACCCTTTAAACAAAAAAGAGTATTTACTTCATAAGTTAAATGCAATTAGAGATTAATTGGAATAAAGCACTTAATTTAATGTAGGGTAGACAGTAGATAACTTTAAGGTGTTACACTTTAAAGCATAACCAAAAAGGTATTGATGACTTTTGAGTTATGAGTAATATTTTAAGACATATATATTATAGATACTCTTACCTTGAAAATATGGTAAGAGTATTTTATTTTTTTATCAAATATTTAAATGAAAAAGTATGTTCATTCAGAATTTTTTTATTGGACAGGTCAATATGACTATAGAATAAGAAATAATATAAATATATAGATACGACACATTCTTCTTAAACTATGTAGTAATCTAAGGAGTATCTAAAGTAAGGTACTTCTTTTTATTAAATTTAATACTACACACAATAACTTAGATAGACTTATTTCTGAATGAAGCTAGGGGTTAAGAAGAAACCCTGATCTTATTTTATTTAACACTGTCTATAAATCATATGATTACATAAACATAAAATACATGGATATTCTAAAGTCTATAAGTGGCATTTTTAGGTTGAAATATATTTAAAATATGTCTACGATAAATAAATATGATTTTATAGACATATGATAAAAAACATGATAAAATAATCTCATAAGATAAATGAGGGGATATGATTTTATGATATTTTCATATATGAGAATAAGTACGCAAAAAGAAAAGCAAACTACAGACCGTCAAAGAATTACTTTAGAGCAATACGCTAAAGAGAATAAATTTAAGTTTGATGAAATTATAGAGGAAAGAATATCGGGAACAATTAAAGCCGAGCATAGACCACAGTTTAATATATTAAAACAAAAACTAAGGGAAAATGATATATTAATCATTACCGATATTGATAGACTTGGAAGAAATGCTGATGATGTTATTATGGAATTTAAAAAATTAAAGTCAGAAGGTATCAGAATCATTGCTCTTGATACTCCATATCTTAATGAGTGGGAAAAGATTCAAGATAGTAGTATTTATAATATGATAGCAGATATATTTATTACATTAAAGGCACACATGGCAGTTCAAGAACGTGAGAAAACAATTTCTCGTATAAATCAAGGGCTTATGGTTGCTCGTGAAAAGGGAAAGACATTAGGAAGACCAAAAGCAGAACTACCAAAGGATTTTATAAAAGAGTATAAGAAGTTTAAAGATGGTGATTATGGGGATATGTCAGCTATGTCATTTGCTAAGATGTTAGGTATTGGTAGAAGTACGTTATATAAATACATTAACATATTTGAAGGTCAAGAGGTTGTAGGGTAACCCTCTACAGATGGATAAAAAAATATAAATAAGACATAATTTATCAATGAGCTACTATATAGTATTTATGATATAATAAAATTAAGTGAGGTGTTAGAGCATGGATAATGAGATATTAGAAATATTAAAAAGATTAGAAACTAAAATTGATGATAATACAATGGACATAAAAGAAATGAAAGCAGATGTAAAGTCATTTAAAGACCAGTTTACAGATTTTGAAGGCAAGAGTGCTAATAATCATGTTGAGGTAATAAATAGAATAGATAATATGCAAAAAGACCTAAATACAATGGAATTGGTAACGTCTAAGAACTGGAATGACATAGCACAGTTAAAAGCAGTAAAATAGTAGTATTATATATATGAGTATCTGAAAAAGGTACTCTTTTTTTATGCTTATTTTCATGTAATACATATAAATACAATGTATTGTATTACAAATACAAATCAAAATATAACAAATAATAATTGATTAACTTAAAATAGAGATGTATAATAAATTTAAGATAATTAAATACAAATACAATACATAAAAATACATATTAAATACATGAAAGGGTGGTATATATGGCAGATATTAAGGCAACAAGTTTCCGAGTAAGTGATGAGGATATAGCAAAATTCAAAGAATTTGCAGACAAAGAGGGATATAATCAAGCCGAGGCATTTAAAAGCATTATGCAGACCGTAGAAATGGCAAAG
>CAMNZV010000116.1 GCA_946575275.1 uncultured Clostridium sp.
AAGGGAACCCTATAGATATTGAAATTAATATAAGCTCAGAAGAAGCAGAAAATGAAGCCCTTAATTTATTTAATAGTACAAATCAAAATGGAAACATTACAATTATTACAAAAGAAAGTAACAATCAAACTGATTTAGTAAACAAATCATCTTTAGATATTAAAGAGGGTGGTGATGAAACTTATAAGGTTTATTATAATAATAGGGAACAAGGGGCCACTGAATTATGTTATGTAGTAACAATTTCAGGAAAGGATTCTGATGATAAGGATATAAAAATAAAATATTTTGTATCTACAGAAACAGGTAAAGTTATAAATGAAATTAGAGACACTGTAAGCAATACTATAATTATTGGAGACAAATAGTTAATTATATAAAAAGCCTTAGCTAATAATAAGCTAAGGCTTTTTGAAATATATTAATGATTATCAGTAGTATCTGGACTATCCACCTCATCTTCAGCATTATCAGTAGTATCAGAATTGTCATTGGAATCCTGAAGGCTCTTAGCATCTGAAGCTGTTAAGTAAGTATCAATAGTACTAGGTAAGGTGTAATAATAATCGGCAGTGTTGGAATTTACGTATCGTTTTTTTACGTATATAGTTGTTTCAGAATCTGAATGCACTTGAACATGAGCATCACAGTATGATGTTGGCTCAGTACCTTTTTCAAAAAGTTCTTCGTAAACCCTGTTACCACGGCTATCATTTTTACATAAATCTGTTGCAAGTTTCCCGGAATCCTTACAAATTGTTGCCTTAACAATTCCACTTGGCATAGTAATATCTTTAACCTCTAAACCTTCGTGGACCTTAGCCATTATTTTACCAAAGGCAGCAGCGGCAGTATTTGAATTTAATCCATATTTAGATAAATTAACAGTACTATTATAGTATCCAAGCCATACGGAGCCAGAATAATAAGGTGTTAATCCTGAAAACCATAAGTCTTTAGAATCTGTGGAAGTTCCTGTTTTACCTGCAACTGGCATATTCCCCCACATAGAACTAGGTCCTGTAAATTCTCTTGAGCCTTTAAGAAGGTCATACATAATATATGCTGTTTGCGGTGAAAATATTTCTTTTGTAATTGGATCTTCATTGCTTAATAAAACTTTTCCATTAGAATCTAATACTTTAGAATAAAGGTTAGGTTCTGTATATAAACCACCATTACCAAATACACCAAAAGCTTGAGCTAAGATAAAGGGTGTTCCACCATCTTGGTAACCGTCAGTATGACCAAATTGACCAAGGGCCAAGGTTGATATACCAGTATCTTTTGGATTATATACAAGCCCAAATTTTTCTCCGTAGGCTTTACCAATATCAATACCAATTTTATGTTCTGTTAAAAAAGCCACTACATTTTTAGAATATTTAAGACCTTCTCTTATAGGAAGGTTTCCAGCATAGGAAAAGTCATCATTTTTAGGATTATATCCTTTTCCATCTGCACCAATATACTGATTTGCAATATCTTCTGGAATTGGGGCATCATCTATAGTTGTTCCTGCAGTAATTAAACCTTCATTTATACCTGGTCCATATACAGTTAATGGTTTAGTACAGGAACCTATTGAACGAAATTCACTATAAGCTCTATTGGTAGAATTTGCATTGTGGTTTCCGCGACCACCAACTATGGCTACAACATTTCCAGTGTGATAATCTACAATGGTTGCAGCAGCTTGAAATTTAGGTGTTACTGAGTTTTCAATTAAAGGGTCACCGTCACCTAAGCTAATTTCGTTTAAAACTTTTTGGGTGTAGTCTTGAATGTCCCTATCCATGTTGGTATATATTTTAAGACCACCATTTGCAAGTAATTTAGAAACTTCTTCATCGGTATATTTGTATCTTTTTATCAAATCTGCCTTTACTTTTGATACAGTAGGATTTATGTACCATTCAAAATCAAGGTTATAAGTTGATACCTTTTTATTAAAAACAAGACCATTATTATCAAGTAGGGCATAAGCCTCATCATGTTCTGATTTTGATATTTTATTAAGTTCTAGCATTTTATCAATAACAGTTTTAGTTCTATTAATGTATGAAGATGGATCTTCCTTATTCCTATCCATGTATGGACTGTAATAGGAAGGTGCTTGGGTAAGTCCTGCAATAAAAGCACTTTCAATTAAGGTTAAATCTTTTGCAGATTTAGCAAAATATAAGTTTGATGCAGCTTCAACACCATAAGCAGTACCACCTAATGGGATTGTATTTAAATATTGAGTTAATATTTCATCTTTTGACATATGTTCTTCTAATTGAAGAGCAAGCCATATTTCTTTAATTTTTCTTTCAAGTACAAAATCTTCATCTGATAATATTGTGTTTTTAAGTAGTTGTTGTGTTAATGTTGAACCACCATGAAAAGAGGAAGTATCACCATTAAATACTTTTTTTATGTCAGTAATTATTGAGCCGCCTATTCTAATGATATCTATACCATTATGAGTATAAAACCTTTGATCCTCAATTGAAATATATGCATCCTTTAAGGACTGTGGAATTTGATCACTAGTAATTACTGTACGTTCTACTTCAGAGTGCAAGTTGTCCATAAAGACTTCATCACTATCATAAATTGATGTTGCTTGACTTAAATTTTTTACAGCTTGAACGTTAATACTTGGTGTGTTTTTAATTATAGCAAAAACATAACCAAGACCAATAACTCCAATTGCAATACATAATAAGAATAATGTGAGAAAAAGTCCCTTGATAAATCTAGAAAATTTATTTTTCTTTTTCTTTAAAGGTTTCTTTTTGTTTTTTGAAACATTACCCTTAGTATTACGGCTATTAGCTCCATTGGACTTTTTGGCTTTGTTTTTTATATTTTTATCTGTTGCCATTTAAAGCCTCCTATTTATAATGAAATATGTAAAATAAATTAATAATATTATACAGTATTATAGCATAATTATAATATGATAGTATGAATAACTCAATATAAAGGTGAATATATGAAATATTATACAACAAAGCCACGTAAAGGGAAGAAAAAACTATTATTAATTACAATTATAACCTTTATTATATTTTTTAATCTTTTTGTTTATTTATATAATACAAAAATATTCCCTCATGCCTTAAAGATGTCAGAAGTAATGGTTGATGCTAAAACTAGTGATATAATAAGTGAGACAAGTATTAATTTATTTAATGATGAATTTAAATATGATGAAATGATAAAAATAGAAAAGGATGCTGAAGGCAATATAACACTAATACAAGCAGATGCAGTTAAACTTAATTACTTAACTTCCAAGTTATCTATATTGTGTAATGAAAAATTATTAGAAATGGGTGAAGTAGGATTTTCAGTTCCTTTAGGATGGATAAGTGATAATAGTGTTTTTTATAATTTGGGGCCTAAGATTAATGTTTTAATACAACCCATTGGTAATTTGAAAGTTTCCTATGATTCTATTTTTGAAAGTGCTGGAATTAATCAAACTAGGCATAAAATTTATTTAAATGTTGTAGGTACAGTTAGAATTATGTTGCCTTTACATAGTGAAGATATAGAGGTATCTTGTGAAATACCTGTTGCAGAAACAATAATAATTGGGAAAATACCAAGTACTGCTATTGATTTTCAAAAATAAAAAACTTGGAATAAAGCATTAAGTAGTATAGAATAAAAAGATAAATTATTTTATTGAGGTGAATATTTTGATAAATGGAAATATTGATGGAATTAAGAAAAGTTTCTTAGAGGAACTTGAAAATATAAATAATATAAAAACTGATAAAGATGAAATTTGTAATATTTCAATTGCTAATATTATGGTAAGAATCTCCACTTTAATTGATAGGGAAATAAGTGTGGCTATTGATAGAAAGGGAAAGGTCCATTCTGTTGCAGTTGGTGATTCTACATCTGTTGAATTGCCTTTAATTGATATTAAGGAGCAAAAACTTTCTGGAATTAGAATAATCCATACTCATCCTAATGGATATTCAAATCTTTCGGCTTTAGATTTGTCAGCACTATTAAAACTAAAGCTAGATGCAATTGTGGCTATTGGAATTTTAGGTGGGAATATAATTGACACTTCAATTGCAACTTTAATGGTTCATAATGACATACTAATAACTGAAGAAAAGGGCAAACTATCCATAGAGGAATTATTAAAGTTTAACCTTAAAGAACAAATAAAGCATATTGAAATACTAATTAATGAAAATGATATTATTGAAGATGATAGTGAAAAGGCAATTATAGTTGGTTCTGATACAAAAGAAAGCTTAGTTGAACTTAAGGAACTTGCAAGTGCCTGTAATATACCAGTTCTAAATATGATTTTTCAAAGTAGAGCTAAAATAGATCCAGCCTTTTTTATAGGAAAGGGTAAGGTATTTGAAATTGCGGCTTTAAGGCAAACCTTAAAAGCTAATATAATTATTTTTGATGATGAATTGTCAGGTTCTCAGGTTAGAAACTTAGAAAATGCAATTGGAGCAAAGGTTATTGATAGAACAACATTAATCTTAGAGATATTTGCAAGAAGAGCCAAATCAAAAGAAGCTAAAATTCAAGTTGAATTAGCTCAATTAAGATATCGAAAATCTAGACTACAAGGACTTGGAACTGTACTTTCAAGAACAGGTGGAGGTATTGGAACAAGGGGGCCAGGTGAAAAAAAGCTAGAAACAGATAGAAGGCATATAGAAGATACTATAAATGATTTAAATAAAGAATTAAAAAAGATAAAAAAAGTTAGGGAAGTTCAAAGAGGCAAAAGAACAAAAGAAAATATACCAAAGGTATCCTTAGTTGGATATACTAATGCAGGTAAATCTACTTTGAGAAATAATATGTGTGAAGCAGCTGCAATAGATGCAAAAGATAAAGAAAGAGTTTTTGAGGCAGATATGTTATTTGCAACATTAGATGTTACTACAAGGGCAATAAGACTTAAGAACAAAGGGATTGTCACATTAACAGATACAGTAGGATTTATTAGAAAACTTCCCCATGATTTGGTAGAGGCATTTAAGTCTACCTTAGAAGAGGTGGTATATTCAGACTTGTTATGTCATGTTGTTGATATATCTTCAAATACAGCTAGTGAAGAAATAAAGGCTGTTGAATTAGTTTTAGGGGAACTTGGGACACTAAGTAAAAAAACCATTTTAGTTTTAAACAAAATAGATAAAGCATCAGAAAGTCAATTAAATGAAATTAAGGATAACCTTCATTATGAAAAGATAATAGAAATATCTGCAACAGAAGGTCTAAACTTAGATGTCTTACTAGAATTAATTGAAGAAAACTTACCTTATAGTATGAATAAATTTGAAGTATTAGTCCCTTATGATAGAGGTGATATTGTTTCAATGATACATAGAAGCAGTAGAGTAATTGAAGAAGAATACAGAGATGAAGGAACCTTCCTATTAGTTGAGGCAAAAGATGAAATTTACAATAAATCAAAGGACTTTTTACTTAAGAAAATAAATTAAAGTTTAAGGATGATAATAATGAATAATACAGTGGAAATGTTTCAAAAAGCCTTTCAATCATCATTAAAAACCTTAAAGCGTAATAAAAAGGTTTTAAGCATATTAACCTTTGGCAGTGTGGTATCTGGAGACGTGTGGGAAGAATCGGATATAGATTTATTTGTAGTATACAATGATGATTTTCATGAAATTAGAGATGTTTTTTCTTTAATTGAAAAGATACCTGTACATACAAGGATTATTTCAAAACAAAGATTTATGGAAATATATGAAAGTGAGGATAAAAAATCTTACATAATAGATATTTTATCTAAGTCTAAGCTTGTATATAGTAATGATGAAGAAATTACAAATGTATATAATAAATTCGCATATGTAAAAAACTCTAAAGTATTAGGATTAAA
>CAMNZV010000117.1 GCA_946575275.1 uncultured Clostridium sp.
CTACCTAAGATTGTACTTAATATTATTTTCTCTTCATCAAAGGCTATTACCTCTATTGTGCCTGTTATTGTTAACCTTTTTCTATTTTCCAATAATAAGTTACTATTTTTTAATTGTTCCATAATCCTCTCCTAAATAATTTATCTTTTATAGAAGATATGAAAAAATCATTGTTGTTATTCTTATTTTATTCTTTATCTTCTTCACCCTCAAGTATAATATACATGTCTTTCGCTTCTTCTTTTCTAACATGTTCAGAAATATTTATCACCTTAGCTTTTATCTTTCTACTTGCAAATGAAATTTCAATAACGTCATTTTCCTTAATATCAGTTGAGGCTTTTGCAATTTTACCATTAATGCTTACCCTTCCACTTTCACAAGCTTCTTTTGCTACAGTTCTTCTTTTTATTATTCTTGAAACTTTAAGATATTTATCTAACCTCATAATTTTTCTCCTTTATTGTGAAAAAAACCCGAGTTATCTCGGGTTCTTTTAAATTATTTATTTACTTTTTCTTTGAATTCTTTTCCTGCCTTAAATACTGGAACAGTTGAAGCCGCTATTGTAATAGCTTCTTTAGTTCTAGGATTTCTTCCTTCTCTAGCAGCTCTTTCTCTAGTTTCAAAAGTACCAAATCCAACTAATTGAACTTTATCACCTTTTTCTAATGCTTCTTCAACACTTTCAATAAAAGCTTTTAATGCTGCTTCTGCATCCTTCTTTGTTAAACTTCCCTTTTCTGCAATACTAGCAATTAAATCTGATTTATTCAATTTTAACATCCTCCTTAAAATTCGATTACCCTTAGTAATCAATTATGTACTATTCCTACATTATCCTATTATATAATCACTTTCCTAACAAGTCTATATATTTTTGCATATAAAACCAATTATTCATAGAATATACATAAATAATAGCATTAATACCCTAATAGTATTCTCCAACAATGATTAAAATCCTCTTTTAATCATTATTTTTCTATATTTTTTAACTTGCACCAAAGTTTATCTATTTGTTTTGAACTTAGATCCTTTATAGATACCCCTTCTTCTTTTGCCATATCTTCAATTAATAGTATTCTTTTTATAAACTTATTTGTTGAAATATTTAATACATCCTCACTATTTATATCTAAAAATCTAGCTAAATTAACACAAGAAAATATTAAATCTCCTATTTCTTCTTTTATTTTATCCATTTCCTTTGTTTTATATACATCTTTTACTTCAAATAATTCTTCTTGTATTTTTTCTATTATATCTTCTACTTTTTCAAATTCAAATTTATATTTTTTCGCCTTGTTTTGCACCTTTTCAGCTCTTATTAATCCTGGCAAAGCTTTTGCTATTCCATCTAACTCTTCTGAAATATTATTGAAATTCTTTTCTTTATTTTTTAATTCATCCCAATTTTTTAGTACATCGCCAGTACTATTTATTGTTTTATTGTCAAATACATGAGGATGCCTATATACCATTTTATTATAAATACCTTCTATAATATCTGATAAATTAAAGTATCCATCTTCATTTTCTATAGAGGTATGAAACACTATTTGAAATAATACATCCCCTAACTCTTCTACAAGACCATCATAATCATGGTTATTTATGGCATCTAACACTTCATAGCTTTCTTCCACTATTGCTTTTTTTATAGAGTCATGAGTTTGTTCTTTATCCCAAGGGCAGCCATCTTTCCCCCTTAATATATCAACAAGATTAACTAAATCTTTTAGGTCCTTTTTAGAACTTATTCCCTTTGGAATATAAACTGATGTTAAATAGTCTATATCCTCCTGCATATCTAATTCGTATAAAGGTATGGTAACTATTCTTTCCTCACTATCTATTCCAACTGCTCTGCAATAAATAATTTCTGATTCATCCCCAAATATATCACATAGTTTTAATTTAACTTCTGATGCAATTAATGGATTATACACTTGTGTTATTATTGTTCCTACTCTATTATCTAAAGTTTGATTAGCTATATCAAAGGCATCTATAACCTTTAAGCCTTCAATAGGATCAATTTTTAGCCTTTCAATTACAGCATCCATAAAGCTAACTGCTGGTGTTATTTTATATTCTATATTTTGTTTTTCACATAACTCTATTAAATTTGTTACTGATTTTTCAGCTACCAATGGATGTCCCGGAACAGCATATACTATATCCCCAAGCTGCTCATGTTTTAATACTAAATCTCTTGCAATTGATTGGTATACTTCATCAAAACTTTTAGATTCTTCGTAAAAGTAATCATAGGTTTCATAACTTATATTAATTTCATTAATATAAGTTACTGTTGGATGAATTTTTGTTCTAAAGAAAATATTTTTACTTTTTTGTAATTCATTTATTGTTCCAATAGTAATTGCCTCAGGGTTTCCAGGTCCAAGGCCCATTATTTTTATCATTAATTTCTCTCCATTCTAAGTTTTAGTGAACTTTTTATTAATCTTATCCCTTATTTCATCTATAGTAAAAACCTTTAAAAGTATAATACCTATAAAATATATTATAACACCAATGGATATAGATAGTAAGCATGCCACTCCATTACTTAAGGTACTTTTATAAAAAAAGTTATAAGCATTTATAACGAAAATCATCATTAAACTAGAAGCAAATGCTGGTTTCATATAATTATTATACATATTTAGCTTTACTTTTGTAATTAACTTCATTGCCAATAGATTTAAAATAGCTACTGTAGCATAGGCACTTATAGAAGCTATAACTGCACCATAAATATTAATGTTTATATTTGATACTAGTGTTATAGTTAGTATAATCTTAATAATGCAACCTATAAGTAAGTTTATAACAGGTATTATATACCTTCCTATACCCTGTAGAATTGAAGTTGACGTTTGGGTTATTGTAATAAATGGTATTGATAATGATAAATATTTTAATATTTCTGCTCCATGAAAATGTCCTGGAAATATCAGTTTTAGTATTGGTTCTGCAAGAAAGTATAATCCAAATAAGCAAGGTATTGATATTACTGCTGAAAGTTTTGATATTAGATTTATTTTATTTTGTATCTCTTTTTTATTGTTAAGTATATATACCTCTGCAATTATTGGAATAATTGAAGTGCAAATAGCCATTGATAATGTTAAAGGGATGTTTACAATAACAGAAGCTTTACCTGTTAATTGTGAATATAATATAGTACTTTGTTGACTTGTAAAACCTGCATTTAATAGATTTTGTGGTACTAATATTGAATCTATTAGTCTCATTATACTACCAACTGTAGTTCCTATAGATATTGGAATTGATATTTTTAATATTTTACTTAAAATCTTAGGGTTTGTTTTTACCTTTTCTATTTTTTCAATTTTCTTTATCTTTTTATATTTTTTATATAGAAAAAGACACGCTATACCTCCTCCAAAAGCTGCACCGCTTGCTGCACCCCCTGCCGAAAATTCTATACCATAGGGCAATAATATAATTGCAAGTCCTACCCCAAATACAACCCTACCAGCTTGTTCTAAAATCTGAGATAAAGCAGATGGAGTCATATTTTGATATCCTTGAAAAAAACCTCTGTATACTGTTAATATTGATATGATACAAGGTGCAAAGGATATCCCTATTAATGAAAGATATGCTTTACTATCCCATCCTAAAAAGTTAACAATAGGTTTAGCAAATAAAAATAAAATTCCTGATGTTCCAATACCAAGAATGCACATTAATATATTGGCTTCTTTAACCACTGCATAGTTATCTTTGAATTTGTTATTTACATTATTTTCGGAGATCATTTTAGAAATGGCAATAGGCACCCCTGAAGCCATTGCAACAAAAAACATATATAGAGGATAGGTCATTTGATAGTAACCAACCCCCTCATCTCCAATAAGCATAATTAATGGCCATCGAAAGAATAATCCTAAAAATTTAGAAAAGATCCCTGCAAATCCTAATATTAAACTACCTTTTACAAGTGATTGTTTTTTCATAATATCAACCTCCAAACCTAACTTAGTACTACTTATTTTTATTTTAAGTCTAGAGGCAATATTACTTAATTTTTATGATTCCATTTGTTTTCCCAAAAAAATTGCTGCTGTTTCTGCAAGTTTTTCTTCTACGCTTCCTAATGCTTTATCTTTAGATAAAATAATTACAGAGCCTATGGCTTCGCCTTCAGAAAAAATAGGGGCAATTATTTGATATGAATATGTTCCTTTATCTTCGTCATTTAGTAGTGGTATAGTATTGCCTTTGTCTTCACCTAAGGTTACAATGCTTTTGCCATCTATAATATTTTCAAGTTCCTCGCTTATTTTTTTATCCAAATAAGGTTTCTTCTGTATACCACTTGCTGAAATAAAAGCATCCCTATCTGTTATTAAAATAATATTTCCAATAACCTTTTGCATGCTTTCTGCATAGTCCTTAGAGAAGTCTGCAAGTTCACCTATAGGGGAATATTTTTTTAATATAACACCACCATCCCTATCTGTAAATATTTCTAGTGGGTTCCCCTCCTTAATTCTTAATATCCTGCGTATTTCCTTTGGGATTACTACTCTTCCTAAATCATCTATTCTTCTTACAATACCTGTTGCTTTCATTTTAATATATGCCCTCCTTAGTTAATAAATATTTATATTACATATATATTATTTATCTATTAAGAAATTTTATGCACATATAACCAAAATTTATTAAAAAAAACCATACTTTTTTTATAAAGTATGGTTTTTTTTAAATTATATTCTATCTTCGTAAATCTTAACACTCATTGTGCTCTTAAAGTCTTCTATTTTTGTTTCATATTCAGCACTCTTTTTGTTATTTAACACTGTAGATTTTACAGTTTCTGCAACTTCGTCATAAGTTTGTGTTTTCTTTGCAGTATTAACTCCAGTTACCTTTATTAAATGCCATCCATAACTTGTTTTGACAGGTTGTGATATTTCACCTTCTTTTAAATCCTTAAATCCTGTAACAAAATCAGATACAAGTGTGCTATTATTTTCAGATACTTGATATCCTAAATCTTCTGTTATACAATTGTCACCCTTATATGCATCCATTTCTGTTATTTCTTCAAAGGTTTTTCCGTTAACAGCTAACTCTCTAGCTTCCTTTGCTTGTGCCTCACCTTTATCTGCATCACTAAATAAAATATGTGTTACATTTGCACCTGCTTCTAATGCATAGCTATCAACATTTTCATTATAATAATCTTTAGCTTCATCATCAGTTACAGTAACATCTTCTAAAAGTTTCTCTGCGATAAATTCTAATTTGATTTGTTTTCTCCAATAATCTTCAAATTCATCTTCAGTATAGCCATATTGTTCAAGGAATTCTGCATATGCTTCATCATCACCTGTATAATCTTTGTACATTTTTACTCTTGATTCTACTTCAGTTTCAACTTCATCATCAGTAAATTCTGCACCAATTTCCTCTTGGTTTGCAAAAAGTATTTGTTCTTCTATTAAACTATTTAATGCGCTTGTTCTTGTTTGTTTAATAGTATCCTTTATTGTTTCATCATTTTCAAAATCATCACCGTATTGCTCTTTGTATTGTTGCAATTGATAGTACATTACTTGGTCTACATCTGCTCTTGTTATTTTAACCTTTCCTACCTTAGCTAGTACTGTTTTTCCTATAGATTCTTCTGTTCTTTCAACTAAGCTACATCCTGAAAACGTTAAAAGCATTGCCCCTGCAAGAGCCATTGTTATATATTTTTTTATTCTTTTCAAAATTTTTCCCTCACTTTTCTCATATTTAAATAGGTAAATCACACATTAATAGTATAACAATAATATTTTTATAATTCAAATATATTCTAACTTTTTAGTACGTTATTGTAGTATTTTTTTAAATATGGTA
>CAMNZV010000118.1 GCA_946575275.1 uncultured Clostridium sp.
TTCTAGACCTTCTTCCATTCCCTTTTCCATGCCTATTTCTAGACCTTCTTCCAACTTCTCTCTATATCTTTCTAATAAAGTCATTAATTCCACCTCCATTGAAATATCATCTTTAACCTCACAAACTTTCTTATGTATATTTTTTACAAGCTTTCCTTTTGAATTTTTTGCTTTATCATCTGTTGAATTTTCTACATATTCAAGAAATTCTAATAATTCATCATTTAAATCCGATGCAAAACCCTTTGTGTTTAATATTATTTTTTGGGTATCATCACATAGAACTATATTTTTGTCTTCTAAACATACATTTTGAAAGGTATATTTATGAAGACCTTTATTGAATAAATCAAAAGTACAAATAAATATTATATAACTTTTAGGAAGCTTTTTATAATCCTCACCTTTAGTTATTAAATCTAAATCTATGCTTCCTTGATAATATCTTAATCTTTTGGGCAAATTCTTATGTTTTCCCCGTTGCATTTCAACATTGTAAATTGTATTATTTTCATCTTTAACATATACATCAAGTCTTATTCCTTTGCTTTCAAGCAATATATCTATTGTTTTTTGTTCTTGGATAATTTCAACCTTTTCAATTTTTATATTTAAGATTTTTTCTAGTAATTCCTTGCAAATGTTCTTATCACTCATAACTTTTGCAAATAAGAAATCATCTTCAAGATTTAATTCTTTTAATATTCTATTCATCACTATTAACCTCACTTTTTTTAAGCCCTTAATAGTGATTCTTAACATTATTATATAAAATTAATCATTGATTTTCAATTAAATTATTAATTAAAAAAACTGCTTTATTGAAACGTTTATCATAGTCACCTGTAATTTCAACGAATTTTATATCCTTTTCATTAAAAATAGCCTTTATTTCATTGCTATATTTTTCTCTATTATTTTCAATTTCAATATTCCTTGTTCCATCTTGAACAAAATTAACATCTGGTTCTAAAAAAAGCACTAAATCATATTTATTAATATCACTTATATTATCAGCTAATTTTTTATTATTTTCATTGTTATCCTCTAAAAATTCCATATAAAATTTAGTTATAAGGCAATCTGTATCAACAAATAATATTTTGTTACTAGTATTAATTGCTTCCATTTCTTTCATCTTATGCTTTAATAATATTTCAGTAAAATCCTCATTTAACATCATTTTATCAGTTCCTGATTTTTCCGAGATTTCACGTCCAACTTCCTCAATATAATTAGTATTAAAATAATTGGCCAAATTAATGGTTAAAGTTGATTTTCCAGAACTTTCAGAACCAATAACCAAGACTTTTTTTACATAATAAGGCTTTACTATATTGGGTATCCATTCCCAATATTTATAAGGATTGCTACGTATTTTAGTTGAGCTTATACCGTCCCTTTTAAAATACTTTATTATACTTTCTGGATAACACTTTTTGTAAAAGCTATCATCATTATAATCATCTCCACAAAAAACTATATCAATATTTTTCCCTATTAGATTTTTAACAATTTTAGCATCATCCTCAAAATATTCACTGGTATATTCTTCTTTGGTATTAGCATTATCTTCTAATAAGTGTATTTTAACATTCCCAATATGTTTTGAAATTTGGTAAAGCCACCTATATCTTACTCTTACATCTATCTCTTTTCTATTATTGCCAACACTTAATATTATATTCAATTCATTACACATATTAGCTCCATGAATAATACAGGAAACATGTCCTATATGCAATGGGTTAAAGGAGCCTCCATACATACCTACTTTATATTTATATCCTGTCATTGTTCCTTCACCTTACTTTCCTTATACCATTTAACAAACATAAAAATTGCGTTTAGAAGATAGATTGTCCACATTATTAGCGTTGCAATACTCTCTCCCCCTGTGAAAAATGCTCCAATCCACATTATAACTGTAATAACATCTACAACAATCCACAAAAACCACTGCTCCATATATCTTTTTACACATAGTATTTGAGCAACTATTGATATAACAGTACTCATACTATCAATATACGGCATATTTCCACCTATATTTCTAAGTATATTACCGTAAAAGTAAATTGATATAAGGCAAATAATAATTAGTAGTATTTGCTGGTTAATTTTAAGTTTTCTTTTAATAACCTCCTGGGTTTCTATGTTCATATTTTTTTTCCAAAGGGCAAATCCAATGAAATTCATAGGCATATAATACAAAATATTTAACATTACACTTCCATAATACCTTGCATTAAAAGCAATGTATGCATATAACACTGTGTTTAATGTGCCAAAAATATAAGAGGATATCTTTCCTTTACCTGTTAAAACTACACAAAATACTCCAGTTAATGCTGCAAAGATACCAATTAACCCTTCCCCAAAATAAATTGATAGTCCTAAAATTACAGCTGAAGAAAATAATAACCATAAAATTTCTATTCTCTTCCAACCATATAGTTCGTTTTTAATAAATTTAATCATTCATTATTCGTTGCCAGAACTCTATAAAGTTTGTTTAATTCCCTATTTCGGATAAATCCTACTTATGAAATTCATTATAAATTTGGCAACTATTCACCCCCATTTTTATTTTTTTAACCCTTATAATAATATTATACCATTTTATTAGTGGAATCCAATTTTACAATAATATCACAAAAGGTGTCCTTTGGACATTTATTTTATAATTCTTCACCATTAGTCTCAATTACCTTCTTGTACCAATAAAGTTATTTTTTAGGCGTCCTTTTTAAGGTTCCATTTCCCTTATCATCCATATCCACATGAACTAAGCCATATCGTTTTTTCATTTCTCCTGTACCTGCTGAAACAACATCTATAATTAATATGTTGCCATACTTTGTTTTAGTCTCAATTCTTGCTCCATGATTTTCTAGTTCTTTATTAAGTTCCTTTAATTCATTTCTAACTGTTCTTCCACTTATGTCAAATTTTAATGCTATATCTTCTGATGAAACATACTTTTCCTCTGATAAACAATTTATGTAATCTCTTTCGCTATAATCCTTCATTTTAACACACCTCATAAATTAATTATAGAATATGAATATAATATTTCCATACAGAAACTTTCCACATTAAAAACTTTTATTTTTACAATATTTTTTCCTTTAACACAGAAATATATAAAAGCCCTAAAAAAATTAGGACTTTTACATATTTATTTTGATTTTTAATCATTATCTTAAATATATATAATAAAACAATTTGCTTATTTTATAGCTTTCAATTTGGCAATATCTTTATAATTATTTGCTGTAATCAGTTCTACAGTAGCAAAATCCTCTTTTATTCCATCAACTTTATATAATATTTCATTTCTAAATTCTACTAAGTTAGCTGTTTGTTCTACAACACCATTAAGTTTGTTTTCAAGACCATCAACCCTTGTTTCAAGATTCTCCATCCTTGTTTCAAGACTCTCCATCCTTGTTTCAAGATTCTCCATCCTTGTTTCAAGATTCTCCATCCTTGTTTCAAGACTCTCCATCCTTGCTTCAAGATTCTCCATCCTTGTTTCAAGTCTATCTACCTTTGATTCAATTCTCACCAAAATTTCCAGTATCTCTTTTTCCATTTAAAATAAAACCTCCTTACTAAAATTCATTCTTATTATTTATTATAACATAAAATTTAATTCTTATTCATTTCATTTGATAATTCTATTCTTTCCTTTGCTGTTGGGTGGTCATAGGCAAGCCATTTATATAAACCAGTAGGATTTACAGGTGTTAAATTAGTATTTATAAATTTAATTTCAAGATCCCCATTAGTTTTTGCATCTGAAGTTATTTCAATAGCATATTTATCAGCCTCTATTTCATTATTTCTAGAATAAGCTGTTTCAAAGGGTGTTAGAATAATAGACATAATATTAATCAAAACTAAAATATATGGGATATTATTAATAGTTCTATATTCATCACCCTTATATTTCTTAAGAAGCTTATTTAAAATAACTAAAAATAATACAATACCTACTATTGAAATTACAGTTTGCTTTAAAATATGATTTAATTTATAATGACCCATTTCATGAGCTGCAACTGATAAAATTTCATTTTCAGTCATACCCTCTAAGGTAGTATCCCAAAAAACAATTCTGCGACTATTAAAAATCCCTGTCATATATGCATTCATACTATTTGTTTCATTACTTTTTTCAATTACAAAAATATCTAAATCTTTAATTCCAGCCTTATTAGCTATATCTAAAATTTTATTTTTTAAATCCCCATCCTCCATTACTTCTAAATCATTTACATACTCATCATAATATGGATATATATAATTAGAACCAAGGGAAATCATAATTAAAATAACTGCAAAATACCTGTACCAATTTCTACTTTTAATAAATATTAAATATAACACTCCAACTATTGGTATCATAACAAGGTTTTCTAGGAGATCTCCTAAAAAATAGTTGTTTAAGAAATCTGTAAAACTTAAATTACTTAACCCAAACAAATGCCCTCTATAAAATGAGGAAAATAATATTTTAGGAAAATATAAAATATTTGAAAAAACTGTATAGATAATAAATAAAAGGCTACCTTCTAATAATCTCTTTTTAATTTTAAAACTCTTTACAATTCTAATTCCACCAAATATAGAAAAAATTATTGGCATTGAAAATGAAACTAATAGACCTGTATAAAAATAAAACTTTGAAAAAGCATAGTTAGCTTGTACCTTTAATGGTTCTTGTGGCACAACAATTTCACCATTATTAATTTCTGTCTCAATATTAAATTCAGTATTTATTTTGTAGTTATTTAAGTATTCTATAGTCATTGTAGAAACAAAAAAGAAAATAAAAAATATGGAAAAGGTCATTAAGGTTTTAATAATAAATTTTTTCACACCCATCCCTCCTTATTCCATATTATACTTTGTTTTAGTCAAAACTATGTCAATAAATCTTTATATCTTTCACATTCTTCCTTGTCCATAGCTTTAGTCCCTTCAAGGGGATATGCAATTTTTAATGTTTCATATTTATTTACCCCAAGTAAATGATAAGGCAATAACTCTATCTTTTCTACATTTGGTATAGTTTTTATAAAATCATTTAGTCCCTTTATATGTTCTTCCCCATCTGTAAGACAAGGAACCACCACATGTCTAATCCAAATCTTTGTATTATTTCTTTTCATAGCCTCTAAAAATTCAAGGGATTTATCTACCTCCATTAAGGTAACATTTTTGTATCCGTCCCTAGTATAATGCTTTATATCAAATAATACCAAATCCGTATATTTTAAAATTTCATCATATTCTGAAAAACCATAGCCTGCTGTATCAATACAGGTATGAATACCATTTTCCTTACACAATTTCAATGCCTCAAGGAGAAACTCAGGTTGCAAAAGAGGCTCTCCTCCAGAGAAGGTTATTCCTCCACCACTTTTTTCAAAATAGGGCTTAAAACGTAAAACTTTTTTTAATAATTCATCAGTTGTATACTCTTGTCCTTGTTTTTCCCCCCAAGTATCAGGATTATGGCAAAATTTACATCTTAATTTACACCCTTGCATAAATACCACAACCCTAACTCCAGGTCCGTCAACAAGTCCCATAGTTTCAAAGGAATGAATGTAACCTTTTGTCATAAAAACACCGCCTTTTCTATATAATTAATGGATAGATACAGTTAATGCATCTATCCACTATATTTTTAACTATGATTATTTTAATTATACACCTTCATGGAATGTTCTGCTAATAACTTCAAGTTGTTGTTCTTTACTTAATCTGCTAAAGTTAACTGCATATCCAGATACCCTTATTGTTAAAGTTGGGTATTTT
>CAMNZV010000119.1 GCA_946575275.1 uncultured Clostridium sp.
CCTATAATTAATACAATAGATACAGCAATACCACCTTCAAGACCAAAAGAACCACCGTTGATAAGTGACATTGAATTGTTTGAAGTAAAGGATAAAATTGAATTAGAAGTTTCAGTACCACTTACTTCTAAACCATAAAGATTACCTTGAACAAAATTCCATATAGAGTGGAAGGCACATATTCCAAGTAAACTATCTCTTTTTATTGTGTATATTGATGCAAAAATTCCGTATAAACTTATATTAATAAAGGCTAATAAAGAAAAACCTGGATTTAGCCCATGAAAAAGTGAAAACAAAATTGAATTAATAATAATAGCAAAAATTATAGGCATACGATTTGATAGAGATATCATAAAATAACCTCTAAAAGCTACCTCTTCACTCATTCCTTGTATCAAAAAGCCAAAGAAAAATAAAATAATAATACCTATGGAAAATCCGGAATTTATACCATTAAACTCAATTGCTCCTGTGATAGTTGAGATAAGTACTGCTACAGAAAATAGCAACAACCCAAAAGCTAAGCCTTTTAAGTATTCAGAAACACCATCTTTTTTTACAAAACCCATTGAATAAAGAGAACGTTTTTCAATGAATCTACAGTATACTATTGTAGCTAATATAGTAAATATAGTACAAAATAGTAATAGTAGATCAATAGATGGTTCTGTAGATAATGACATTGTAAAATCATATATTTCATTTGATGAGCTTAAGTCTAAACTATTATTGGAAAAAATCTTAGATATAAAATATATCATAATTGGAATAGCAGAGATAATCTGTGCAATGAAAAATATTAATAAAAAGATTAAGAATTGAACAAATGGATTTGCCTTAAATTTTGCATTTTCTGCTTCAACTAATATTGAAGGTTTCTTGTTAAATAACTTCATGAAAATAACACCCCTTAATAATATATAATAAAGCAATTATACCATAATCACATTAATATGGGATAATTGCTTTAAAATTTATTTTATTAATGAGTATAAATAATAGGATATATTATATGTAAGTGGAGCCAAAACAACTGTCATAAGCCCTGCTATTCCAATGGAAAGGCTACTCATTGCACCTTCTATTTCTCCAAGTTCTAAAGCTTTTGAAGTTCCAACAGCATGAGCTGCAGTTCCTATTGAAATTCCAATTGCAACTTCACTTTTTATTCTGAAAAATTTACATATGCTTGGACCGATTATTGCACCAAAAATTCCAGTAATAATAATTGCGAGTATTGTAATAGGGGTAAATCCACCAAGACTACTTGAAATTTCAATTCCTATAGGTGTTGTAACTGATTTAGGGATTAATGATTTAATTATAGAAGAATTTAATCCCAAAATATGAGAAAAGCCTATTATAGAAAACATACCAATTAATGAACCAATTAAAACTCCTGATATAATTGATACTGAATGTTTTTTTAGTAATTCGATTTGTTTGTATAAAGGAACTGCAAGAACAACAGTACATGGACCAAGGAATATATTAATAAAAGAGCCGCCTATATTATAATCATCTATATTTATGTTAAATGCAACAAGTATTCCTATAATTATTATAATTGCAATTAGAAGTGGATTAAAAATAGGAAATTTAATTTTTCTAGAAATTAACAAGCCTATTTCAAATGCAATTAATGAAAGTACAATACCAAAAAAAGCATTGCTAGTTATTGATTCCATTTATTTATCACCCTTTCTTTTTTTTATTTTCTTTGTTACAAACTGTACAGTAAGACCAGTTGAAGCTATTATTATAATAGTAGTTATAAAGCATACTAATATTAGTTTCAACCAAATATCCTTAATTATATCTACAGATGCAAGTAAACCTACTCCAGCTGGTATAAAAAAGAATGATAAATGATCTAAAAAAAAATTTGAAATAGTTTCTATTTGTTCTATTTTGACTATTTTAGTACAAAGCAATAATAATAGAATTAACATACCAAGAATATTTCCTGGAATAGGTAAAGAAAAGAATTTGGATAAAAACTCACTTACCAAATATATACCAAGTATTATTATAGCTTCACGCAATAATTTCATATATTTTGCCTCCTATTTGACTACATAAAATTACTGTAACACTTTATAAAAATAATGTAAATAAGCTGAAACCTTTTCATTAAAAAAATATAAAAAATAGCTACACTTTAGAATTCTAAAGCGTAGCTATTTTTATAGATTAAAGAATTGCAAGTATAATAAAGTTTAGAATAAACAAGAAGGTAGAAGCCCAAAGAATTGGATTAATATCCTTAGCTTGTTTCTTTACAACTTTAATTATGCAATAGAATATGAAACCTGCAGCAATTCCATAGGAAATACTGTAGCAGAATCCCATAAAGATACTTGCAAAGAAAGCAGGAATTGCTTCTTCAAGACTATTCCAATCAATTTCTTTAAAGGATGATAACATCATAATACCAACAATTATTAATGCAGGCGCAGTAGCAGCAGATGGTATTGCACTAATAATTGGTGCAAAGAAGGCACTAACTAAAAATAATATTGAAACTACAACACTTGTAAGTCCTGTACGTCCACCAGCACCAATACCAGCAGCACTTTCAACATAGGTAGTTACATTGGATGTACCAAATATAGCACCTATTGATGTTGCAGTTGCATCAGCAAATAATGCTTTATCCATTTTAGTATTAAAGCCATTACCATCAGCTAAAGAATTTTCATCTTCTTTGCTAAATATACCAGTTTTTCTTCCAGTACCAATAAAAGTACCAATGGTGTCAAAGGTATCTGATAAACTAAATGCAAATATAGTCATAAGAACAAGTGGCAACTTAGAAACATCACTAAATAATGATTGCATTCCAGGGTTACCAAAGGCAGCACCAAAGGTTTCAGGTAGAGTTTTGCAAGAGTCTATAAAACTTATAGAGCCTGATACTGAAGTAAGTCCAAAAGGGATACCAACTATAGCTGTTATAACTATACCTATGAAAATTGCACCTTTAATATTTTTTATTAATAATATTACAGTTAATGCAATACCAAATAATGCAAGTAATACTGTTGGATTGTTTAATGAAACAATGGCAGGTACTGCAGATGAATTTGCAATTACCGTACCATTTTCACCTAGTTGTGTGTATGTACCAGGATCAGAAGTAAATTGAAGTATACCGGCATTTTTTATACCAATATATGCTATAAATACTCCAATACCTCCACTAATTGCATGTTGTAAACTTTCGGGAATTGCTTTAATAATTAATTTTCTGATTTTAGTTACTGTAATTAAGATATTAATTAACCCACAAATAAATACCATAGCAAGTGCTTCTTGCCAAGTAAAGCCAAGACCAAATACTACTGTAAAAACAAAGAAGGCATTAAGACCCATACCTGGTGCTTGAGCATAAGGTACATTTGCAAATAGACCCATTATAAGTGTACCAATAATTGAAGCAACAATTGTTGATATAAATACAGCTCCCCAAGGCATACCAGATTGTGATAACATTGTAGGATTAACCATAATAATATACGCCATTGCAAAGAAAGTAGTAAAACCTGCTAGAATTTCAGTACGAACAGTCGTATTATTTTCTTTAAGTTTAAAAAATTTTTCCATGTTTAGAATTCCTCCTCTTTATGTATATATTATATATTAAAAATAAAAGTATGTATTATTATTTAAGAAATTCGTAAATAATAATACATACTAAATAAACATATATTTGCACTACGATAAACCTTAAAAAAAGTCAACAAAAATACTATACAATTGTATTAAATTAACAATTGTATGGAATAAATGTTTTATCATAGCGTAGACAATTAGGTTGTCACGTAGAGACTCCTACACCAAATTTGTAGGCTAATATGAATAAATATTAAATTCTTGTATAATTGTAGCAAGGATTTAGTATAAGTGCAAGATAATATTAATATTATAAAATTTTATACATGATATGCCATGTCATCTAAGGAACGCATACCTAAATACATGTATACACCAGTAATTAACAAATAAATAGCAGATTTAATTATAAAAGGTAATGCTAGTCCAAAACAATTTATTACTATCATTAACAAAATAGGTACAGTTAGTGCATAAATTGAAATTCTAATTAAGTCTGCATAATTAAGTTTAGTTTCAGCTATAACATTTATAATTAATCCCATTAATGGTGTAATAGTTAATCCTAAAAGTAAATTAATTAAAAATAAGAATATTGGATAAAAGATAAAAACTAGTATTATAACGAGTACCTTAATCTTATTAACAATTGTAGTTATTGAACCTTTATTTATTCCGTTAAATTCATTCATATCAGCAAAATTAATTGATTGAATAGTTGAATTTGATATTACATGAATTGAAGTAGAATCTATTAAAAAAGCTTTTTCATAGTTTAGCAATTCATTAGTTTTTGTAGAACCAGTTGTGTCAATTACAAAATAGCCACTCTTATCTCCAAATATTATTGGTTTAGTTGAATCTACAGTTAATATTCCATCTGTAATGCTAAAGTTTGGAATGTTTTTTTCAATTTCTTCATTTAATGTATTTATGTTTGATGAAAAAGTAATTCCAAAGTAAGTGCTAAATATTAAAGAAAATAATATGCATATTGCAAGAAGATATAAAATAGCACTTCCAATTGATTGTTTAATATATACATTGTAAACTTCAAAGTTACCAAAGCTTAGTTGTATTTTTTTACCTATCCCCATATTTTGATCCATAAATATCCCCCTTGTATAATATAATCATAAATGAGTATAACATATAAAGGCAAAATTGGTAACCTATATTCGTAAATATTATAAAATATATTGAAAAGCTGTTTCAGAGTGATTCCTCTTATCTGAAACAGCTTTGTTTATTTATTATTTCTACTGTTATTGTTCATTGAGGACATTAGCATTGATAAAATGTCGTTCATACTTCCATTCATGTTATTATTGGTATTATTGTTTTGGTTATTATTCTGGTTATTGTTTTGATTGTTCATCATATTCATCAAAGGATTATTTTGATTATTCATTCCCATAAACATATTCATTAGTGGATTATTATTCATATTATTCATAGGAGAGTTGTTACCCATAAACATATTCATAAAAGGATTATTGCCGTTACCCATACCATTACCCATTAACATAAAATTTAGTAGCATGCCTAATAATGGATTCATATTTCACCTCAGAATGTATTAGTGTTTATATATAATATTTAAAAATACTACATATTGATACAAAGAAACTAAAAAAATAGTATAATGTAAATATTGGTGATAGGGAGGAATATATTAAAAGGTATGAATAAAAGATTAATTAGGGAAGATTATAAATCAAAACAAAATAAAGAAAGAAATATGAAATATATACGGGGATTATTTGATATATCAGAAAAAAATATATATACAATAGATGATGAAACCTGGAATGATCTTGAAATGGATAATTTCTTTATAAATATAGATAGAACATATTCATCTGTAGGTGAGAAGGCGTAATATATGTTACTAAGAAAGGCCTTACTTGAAAAAGAAAAGTTAAGAAAACGATCTGATATGATATATAACTTATCCTACGATGAGAAATTAAGAACTGATTTAACTTTTCTGTGCGAAATTCTTATGTGTAATTAATTCAGTGGTAACAATATAAAAGGAGATAAATCAATGAATTTAGATACTAATAATCATTCAGTATTCTTATTAAATTATCATTTGGTATTGGCTATAAAGTACAGACGGAGAGTTGTAGATGATAAAATATCAGACAGGTTGAAGGAA
>CAMNZV010000120.1 GCA_946575275.1 uncultured Clostridium sp.
TTTAAGGATATTTTGAACACAAAAATTGAAAATAATAATGGGTTTACAATATCAAAACATGCTAAAGATAGACTGGAAAATGTTGAACTTACAAGTGAAGACATGAAGGCTATTGAAAAGGGAATAAAAATTGCAGAAGATAAGGGATCTAAAAATTCTGTTCTTTTATATAAAGATGTAGCACTTATAACAAGTATAGAAAATAAAACAATTATTACAGCTGTGGAAAAGGATAGAGGAGAAGAAAATATATTTACTAATATTGATAGTGTAGTAATTTTGTAGGCTGGACCTTAAGGAAGCCTAAAGGCTTGTTGAACGATAGAGGCAAGTCAAATTTAATAAAATGGAGGTTTATTTAAATGTTAAGATCAATGTATTCAGGTATAAGTGGAATGAAGGTAAATCAAACAAAGCTTGATGTTATAGGTAACAATATTGCAAATGTTGGAACTACAAGCTTTAAATCACAAAGAGCAAGATTTACAGATATGTTAAGTCAAAATGTAAAAAATGCTATGGCACCTACAAATTCACAAGGTGGTACAAATTCAAGTCAGGTAGGACTTGGATCTCAACTTGCAAGTATAGATACAATAATGACCTATGGGAATTTACAATCTACAGGAAGAACTCTTGATGTTGCAATTGATAAAGGTGGATTTTTTATAGTTAGTAATGGACCTATTATTAATGGTGATTCACAGATACAAGTTAATCATACAGCAGGAACCCATACAATTGATAACAACTCATTAACAAATAGTGGTGCATCATTAATGTATACAAGAGATGGATCTTTTATAAAAGATAGTGATGGTAACCTATTAACAGGTGATGGATATAGAATAATGGGATATTCCTTAACAAATGATGATAGTTCAAAATCTGCTACAGAACAATCTTCAAATAATGTTTCTGCAGCAGGCTTTGATTATAAATTTGGGCCAGGGTCTCAGTTAAATGGCTATAAAATAGTTCTAGGTCAAATAGGACCAAATACAATTACATCTGCAACTGTAGATAAAACAGCAAAAATAATTACTGTGAATGGCGATTTTTCATCTACAAGTACCTTAGACGCAACAGCTATGCAAAATGCAATTTCTAAAGGATTAACAGCTGCCGGAATATCTCAAAGTATAGGTGTTTCAGGTAAGGTTCAATCAATTGAAGAATTATCTACAGAAGCAATAAAAGGTGGTACATCAAGTACTGCACCTGCTAATGTTACTGTTGGAGGATTTACATTGCAATTTGACGAAGGTTCAGGACTTAATGGATATAAGTTCCAAGTTGGAACAATAAATGCACCAGGTACAAGTGCCATTGTTAATGATGTTGAAAAAACAGTAATTATCAATGGAGATTTTGTAAATAGTGGATCTGTGCTTGCAAGTGACTTAAAAGATATAATAAATGTTCAATTAAATGCAGCAGGTATTACACAAGGAATAAAATCAATATCTGGATCTGCTACAAACTTAAGTGGTATAAGTGCTAAAACATCTGATACAGTTGTTGTTAAGAGTCCTACATTAACAGATAAAGATGGTACTACAGGTATTACTTCAAATTTTGGTACCTATGTAATAGGAAGTGATATATCAAGTGGATATGGAGCAACCTTAAATGGATTTACCTTAGCATATGGGGACACGTCAACTGGTACAGCTTTAAGTGTAACAGTTGATAAGGTGTCAAAGAAAATAAGAGTAGATGGAGACATGACAACAGTAACTAATACTCAATTAGAAACTAAGTTAAACTATGCATTAACTAATGCTGGACTAAATGCTAAATTAACTGTAGCAAATGGTGGTACGGGCTTAAATGATGCTACAGCTAAAGTTGAATTTGGAACAGATGGTGTAAATTATGTTAAACCTAAGAATATTGAAATATTGCAAGGATATACTGTGGAATTTCCAACAGGTACTGATAAAACTTTATCATCAGCATTAGATTCTTATGAATTTGTAATTGCAGATATTAATACAACACCAGTAGGTGTTACTGTTGATACAACAAATAAACAAGTATTAATAAGTGGTGACTTTGTAAATGCAGGTGTGGTAACTAGAACAGATTTACAGGATAAAATAAATAATGCATTAACTGCACAAGGTATAACAGATGCAATTAAAATTTCAGGAACAACAAAAATGTATACAGGTCTTGTAAGTAATAATGTTGAAGGTGGAGAAGATAATAAGGCACCAGGTGAAACAAAAGCCTTAAATATGACCTTTAATTTTACTGAAGGATCATATTTAAATGGATATAAAATTCAAGTTGGAAATATAACATCAGGTACACCAACAACAGCAACAATTAGTGCAAATTCAAAAACTATAACAATTAATGGTGATTTTGTATCTGGTACATTAACAGCACTAGATGTTAGAAATGCTATTAATAAAACCTTGCAAAAAGAAAATATTGATCAGGTTGTTACTGTAACAGGTACTCCAATAGTAATAAATGGAACAGAATCTGATGAAACTTTTGGAGGAACTCCAGTACAAAGTATAAATCAAAATGGAACAATTAATTATGTAGATGGTACTAATACTGTTTATGCATATGATGGTGCATTAAAAAGTATGAAAATACCTGAAAAGGTTAAAATAGCAGGATCTGAAACAGAACTTAGGGTGACTAGCTTTACTATTGATAAAAGTGGTGTTATTAATGGAATGCTTGAAGATGGTAGAGTTGCAGCCCTTGGACAAATTGCTATGGCAAATTTCCAAAATCCAGAGGGTTTAACTAAGAATGGAGGAAATCTTTATACAATGTCAGTTAACTCAGGTGATGCAATAATTAAAAGTGGTGTTGAAACTCTTGGAGATGATAATAGTTTAGGTTATGGAGAAATGGTTCAAAGTATGCTTGAAATGTCAAATGTAGATTTGGCTGAACAATTTACAGATATGATTACTGCAACAAGAGCCTTCCAAGCAAATAGTAAGATAATAAACACAGGTGATGAAATCCTGCAAGAAATTATTAATCTAAAGAGATAATAAACAATAAATTAAGCAGAAGGATAAACAAATTATCCTTCTGTTAATATAAGAGTAAAGGGGTGAATATATGATTGATTTAACGGGTATGGACAATAGGGAATTTGTTTTAAATGCAGATCATATTGAAAAGATAGAAGAAGTTCCTGAAACTTTAATTACTTTAACTAATGGGAAGAAATATATTGTACTTCAAAGTTTAAATGAAGTTAAAAATGAAGTAATTAGATATAAAAATAAAGTTTTCACACTTAAAGTTTAGGAGGCAATATTTATGAAAAAAACAGATGCTTTAACAGGTATTGGGATTATTCTAGGGATTGTATTAATGATTTGGGGAATGAATTCTTCAGCTGGTTTTGCAATTTTTTGGGACTATCAATCAGTGTTCATAACAGTTGGAGGATCTTTAGGAGCGTTATTAGTTTCAATTGATACAGAGGATATTAAAAAACTAGGAAAATTATTTATTCAGTCTTTTAAAGAAAAGAAATCTTCAAAAATTGAAGTTTTAAATCAATTCTCCTCCTTGTCTAAAAGAGCTAGAAAAGAAGGTTTGTTGTCTTTAGAGGATGATATTTCAAAAATTGATGATAATTTTTTAAAAAAAGGATTACAAATGGTAGTAGACGGTATTGAACCTGACACTATTAAGGAAATTATGGAACTTGAAATTATGGAAATGGAAGATAGACATAGTTCATCAGCTGGAATTTTTAGTATGTGGGGAGCTTATGCACCTGCCTTTGGTATGCTTGGAACACTAATTGGATTAATACAAATGCTTGTTGATATGTCAGATGCAGCATCAATTGGGGCTGGTATGGGTAAAGCATTAATAACTACCTTTTATGGTTCAATACTTGCAAATATGTTTTGTAACCCTATAGCATCAAATTTAGCTAGAAAAAGTGCTAAGGAAGTTAAGGAAAGGGAAATGATGCTTGAAGGTATACTTTCAATTCAATCTGGAGTAAATCCAAGAATAATTGAAGAAAAATTATTAACATACTTAGGTTCAAAGGAAAGGGCAGAGTATTTATTATTAAATAAAGAAGAAAATGAAGGGGTTGTTTAGCTATGGCAAAAAGGAGACAAAAGGCAGAATTGCCTCAAAGTAGCTGGATTGATACATATGCAGATACAGTAACCTTGTTATTAACATTTTTTGTTTTGTTATATTCTATATCCTCTGTAGACTCACAAAAGTTAAAGCAAATATCTAATGCCTTAAATCAAGTATTAACAGGTCAGGTAGGTGATTCTATACTTCAATATAATTTATATGATGGAGATGTTCCACTAGTTGGAGGAGAATCTGAGGATGAATCTATCGATGAAGATGGAGAGACTATAAAGGAAGAAAATCAAACTTATGAAGAAGTTAAGAGTTTTGTTTTAGCTAATGGGTTAGATTCTGTAGTTACAATAATTTCTGATAATAGAGGAGTAATAATTCAATTAAAGGATAGTATTTTGTTTGAAACTGGGGAAGCTACACTTAAGGAGGAATCCCTGCAAGTATTAGATAAAATAAATACATTAGTATCAACCATGCCAAATAATATAATTATAGAGGGACATACAGATAATGTACCAATAAAAACAATGCAGTTTCCATCTAATTGGGAATTATCTGGTGCAAGGGCATCTAGAGTATTAAGATATTTTACAGAGGAAAAAGAACAAGATGGAAGTAGATTTTTGTCACAAGGATGTGGTGAAGTAAAGCCATTAGTTGCAAATGATTCAGATGAAAATAGGGCAATAAATAGAAGAGTAAACATCTTAATTGTTGCAAATAATAACAAGGAGTGATTTATGTATGGCAGAAAATAATACAAATAAAGAAACAGGAAAGAAATTAAATCCCATGATAATAATAATTTTATTAGTAGTTGTTGTTGGTTTAGGTACATTTGGAGGGGTATACTTATTTATGAAAAATAATAATACAGAAGCCAAAGAAATTGTAGAAACTAAGGTTCCAATACTTGAAGAAGCTACAGTTAATTTAGGTGATACAGCAGGAAAGAAATATTTAAAAACTTCAGTATATATTTCTTATGATGCTTCAAATGATGATTTAGCAACAGAAATTACAGATAAAACTGTAGAAATAAAGGATAAAACAATATTTTATTTAAAGTCTAAAAAAAGTGAGGATTTCAATTCTGGTAATGAAACGGCATTAAAAAAGGAATTAATTGCCGAAATAAACACATTGCTAACAAAAGGTAGTATAATAAATGTATATTTCCCAGCAGACTTATTAGTACAATAATATATAAAGGAAGAATAATATGGATTTCGAATTTTTTTGGATGATAATAAAATTAATATTTGCATTAATAGTAATATTTGGACTGATGATAATAGCAGTAAAATATAGCAATAAGGGTTTGAAATCTATTAATAATAAAAAATACACTACAATAATTGATAGAATACAAATTTCAAAGGATAGTCATATAATTGTATTGAAAATTGGTACTAAGGGTATGGTATTACTAACAAGTACAGGACATACAGAAAAATTACAGGATTTAACGGAAGAAGAAATAATAAAAATACAGGAATCTAAAATGGAATCTTATGAAAGTATGACACAGGCATTTGATAAAGTAATTAATAAAATAAAATCAAAGGAAGATAAAGATGAAGAAAATAAGATTTAATAAGAATAAAATATGGATTATA
>CAMNZV010000121.1 GCA_946575275.1 uncultured Clostridium sp.
ATAAACAGCTCCAGGATGATAATAGTTTTTCATCCATTTTAAAGCCTCATCTTTAGAATTCCAATCCCTATTCCAATCCTTGTAGGCAAAACTCCAAAATACACTTTTATATCCAAGTCCCTTAGCGTATAATAATGCTTTTTCACTATATGTTCCCTCTGGAAATCTAAAAACCTTGTCCATTTCCTTATTAGTAGCATTTCTAAAGGAATCTTCAGTAGATTTAAGTTCATATGTAAAGTCTTCCTTACTGTTAGATGCAACAGTAGCCATATTTTTATGATTATATGTATGATTTCCGCAGGTATGTCCTTCATTAACCATTCTGTTTACAAGATCCTTATTAGCATCAATAAAGCCCTTAGTTAAAAAGAAGGTTGCTTTCACATTATACTTTTTAAGTGTATTTAAATTATTTTCAGCTTCAGAAATACTAATACCTTCATCAAAGGTTAAATATATTACAGGCTTATCTTCTCCAATAAAGTAGGCATTGTACTTTTTAGTTATATCATCAGTTATTGGACTTATTGGTCTTGATAATGTTGTGTTTCTGCCAAACCAAAAATTAACTATATTATCACTTGCTGAAACATTAGGGGTAGTTATTTCTTCTTCAGGCTGTGTAATAGGTTTAGCTTCTTCTACAATTTCTTCTTTCTTTTCTTCTACAACCTCTTCTATAGGCTCATCTATAGGTGTATTATTTTCTTCTTCCTCTTCACTTATTATATTATTGTCCTTGTTTTCATTATTAGAATTATTAGAATTATTAGTATTACTAGAATAGATAAAATAAATTGCAAATGAAATTAGCAAAACAATTAATGGGACAATAAAAATTAAACCCTTATTTTTCCTCTTCTTTTTATTACGGGATGTTCTACTAGCTCTCATAAAAAAACCTCCTTATCCGTGTTTAACATTTAAAATAATTGCCATTATTAATAATATCCATAATAAAATCACAATAAAACCACAAACCCATTGTATACTCTTTTTGGTATTTATCATTCCATTAGATTCTAGTTGACATTTTTCAAATAGCTCTTTTGGGATTAGTTTTATTGTTATGACTAAAAATAATGGAACTATAATAATATCATCTAACATACCAATTACAGGTATAAAATCAGGTATTAAATCAATCGGTGAAATAATATATCCAATTGTAATTCCAGCAAAGATTTTTGCTAATATAGGTGTTTCTTTTTTACCTAAGGCAATAAAAACTGCGGGTATATCTCTTTTTATAATTTGTGCCCTTTTTTTTATATCCATTTTTTTACCCCCAATTTATTTAAATTGATTTAATTCTCTTTTATAATAATATCCTCCATTGCCTAATTTTAAATTAAGTTCATTAATATCCAAATTAAGATCATAGCATAAGTCCTCTAAATTACTGTAAAAGTCCCTAAGTTTTGTGTTAATTATACTTAATAAAATGTTAGTGTCCATATTTAATAAATCCATATTAGCTCTCCTTATTTTTATATACTATAATTATAGCATATAACTTTAGTATTATTGACAATATATATTAAATGAGTTAATATACATATAATTCATATATGTATTAATAAAGGAGGGTTTTTAAATGGAAAAATATGATTTTGATACAGTTATTAATAGAAGAGGTACAAATTCTCTAAAATATGATTTTGCAGAAAAAAGAAATTATCCAAAGGATGTGTTGCCATATTGGGTAGCAGACATGGATTTTCAAACACCAAAGGAAGTTAAAGAGGCATTAATTAATAGAATTAATCATGGGATATTTGGTTATACCTATTATAAAGATAATTATTTAAATGTGGTTAAAAATTGGTTTTACAAACATTTTGACTATGAAATAGATACTAATTGGGTTGTTACAACTCCAGGCATTGTATTTGCCATTGTAACTGCTATAAAGGCTTACACAAGTGTTTCAGATTCGGTATTAATTCAACAGCCTGTATACTATCCATTTAGTACATCTGTAACAAATAATAAAAGAAAACTAATTATAAATTCATTAGAATACAAAGATAACAAATATTCAATTAATTTTGAAGATTTTGAAAGAAGAATCATTGATAATAAGGTTAAGCTATTTATACTTTGTAATCCTCACAATCCTGTTGGTAGAGTTTGGACTAGAGAAGAGCTAACGAAGATTGGGGAAATATGTTTAAGGCATAAGGTAATTGTAGTTTCAGATGAAATCCACTGTGATTTTGTTTATGAAGGATATGTACATATACCTTTTGCATCTATAAATAAAGACTTTGAAGATATTACAATTACATGTACATCTCCAAGCAAAACATTTAATTTAGCAGGTCTTCAAATATCTAATATTTTTATTAAAAATGATTCTTTAAGAAGAAAGTTTAAGGTTGAAAGAGGATTAACTGGATATGATGAACCTAATACTTTAGGGATTATTGCATGTGAAAGTGCATATACCTATGGTGATGAATGGCTTTTACAGTTAAAAGATTATTTGCAAAATAATATCTTTAAAACATCTGAGTTTTTAAAAGAAAATCTAAGTAAGGTTAAATTAATAAAAACGGAAGGTACATATTTAATATGGTTAGACTTTTCAGCCTATAACCTATCAGATGATGAATTAAATAGCATTATTGTTAATAAAGCTAATCTATGGCTTGATAGAGGTTCAATGTTTGGAGCTGAAGGTGAACAATTTCAAAGAATAAATGTAGCTTGCCCATGGGTGTTACTGGAAAAAGCACTTAACAACTTAAAAGAAGCATTTTTAAATATATAGAAATTTTGCCAAGTGTTATTTTCACACTTGGCAAAATTTCTTTCTATATCTTCATTACAGTACCAGTTCCTATATAATCAATTTGATCCCCCATTGTAGCTTTTAAAATTTTATACCCTTCAATGCCTGTACAATGGCAGGTATAATATTTTGTTTTATATTTTAATAAATATTCACTTATTTTATTTATAGTAGATATACTTTCAATTCCTTCAGACCTACTATTTAAATGAAAACCTCCAATTAGATAATCTGGTGTATGTCCTTTTAAGTTCTTAAAATCCTCAATAATATTTACAATCCCATTGTGAGCACAGCCAGTAATTAAAAGTGAAGTACCATCTTCTTCTATTATTAGGTTTTGTTCATGAGAAAAGTCGTCCATTATTATTTCATCATTATGTTCCATAAACAAGCTTCTGTTATTTATAGGTCTAAAGGATTTATTTTCTACATTTGAAAAAATCAAAATTCCCTCATCTATAAGAAAGCTATCACTAATAATTTTTATTTGATGATTATTTTCTAACTCTTTGTCCAATCCAATATATTTTAAATTGTTATTATTACCCTTTCCATAATGCTTATTAAAGGCAGTATCTTGAATAAAGACAGTAGCCTTGTTATTTTCCTTTAAAAATGTTTTTAAGCCTCCACCATGATCATAGTGTCCATGAGAAATTAATAAATAATCTATTTCTGAAATGTCTATATTTAGTTTTTTTGCATTTTCATTAAAAAGACTGCTTGCCCCAACATCAAATAAAATTTTATGCTTTTTTATTTCTAAATATAGGCTAAGTCCATGTTCACAGTTTAAGGTTTTAGAAATTGATGTGTTTTCAACTAATGTTTTAATTAACATAATTTATTCTCCTTCATTAAGAACATGTCGTCTGCACCCACGACCACAGCCTTTTCCTCTTTCACTGCAAAGCTTATATTCTCCACCTTCAATAACTAATAATGTTCCATTTACAAGGGAATTTGCAAGTTTCTTTCTAGCTTCATTATATATACCTTGAATTGTTGTACGAGCAACATTCATTTTCTTTGAGCATTCTTCTTGGGTAAAGCCTTCAAGATCAATAAGCCTTATTGTTTCATATTCATCTATGGTCATTTTTATAAAGTTGTTTTCATCACCACTTAAATCAAGAGGACCAAATTTGTTTTTTTCAGGTAGACAGCACACCTTTCTCCATTTTATTGGTCTTGGCATATAATTTCACCTCATTTTAATTTATGACATATATAAGTTATATCCAATTATACAAGGTTTATATCATATGTCAATAATTTATTTGCTTTTTAAAAACTCTATTAAACTATCCTCATTTAAAGGCTTAGAATAGTAAAAACCTTGTATAAAGTTAGAAAATTCTATAACTAATTCTTTTTGCTCAAAAGTTTCAACACCTTCAACTAAAACATTAATATTGGCATTTAAAAATGCCATAGTTAAGGACTTTAATAATACATAGCTCTCATTATTTATTTTACAATTGTCTACAATACTTTTGTCAAATTTAATAATATTAAAGGGCAATTGTATTACTCTTGAAATATTAGAATATCCAGTTCCAAAGTCATCTAAGTAAAAATTTATACCAAATGCATGAAGTTTATTCATTTTTCTAATGATTTCATTACTTTTTTCAAACATAAAGCTTTCTGTAATTTCAATTGCTATTTTAGAAGGCGAAACATTATTGTTCATTATTATTGCTTCTACCCTATCAACTATATCAAATTTTTCAAATTGAAGAGGTGAAAAGTTTACTGATATACTGTCTATTTCAATGTTTTCTTCCTTTAATCTATTTATAAAACAACAGGTTTTTTCTAAGATTATATATCCTATATCAAAAATCAAACCTCTTTCCTCTGCAATTGGGATAAATTCTAGAGGTGAAATAGTTCCAAGATTAGGTTCTTTAATTCTAGCTAATGCCTCTGCCCTTGAAAACTTCCCTTTATTAACATCAAATATAGGCTGATAATAAACTTCAAAACCTTTGTTTTTAATTTCTTTTTTTAATAATTCAATAATAACCTTTTTCCTTTCAAGTTCCAATTCTATAGTTTCATCACAGTATACAATACCATTTTTACCTTTGTTTTTAAGTTTTGTTATAGAATATTCTAAAAGACTTATTACCTTTTTTAAATTATTATTTTTTTTAGTTACCCGAATTACTGATATACATACTGACATCTGTAAATCAATATCATTAAATTTCCACTTTAGCTTTAAGGTTTCAGAAATTTCAGCTACTATACTTGAAACCCTCTCTTCATCTTCAATAACAAGTGCAAACTCATCTCCGTTATATCTAAAAATATTTTTTCTACTACTTAGTGTATTTAAAAAATCACTAAAATTAATTAAAAAAGAATCGCCAAATTTTTGTCCAAATTTATCGTTTATATATTTAAAATCATCAATACTAATAATTATTAATGTGAAATCCTTTTCTTGTTTAATATTACTTTCTAATAAATTAAAAAAGGATTTTCTATTATTAAGTTTAGTTTAGGAATCTATATAAAGTCCTTTGTTTTGCACATATAAATAAACTGTAAGTATAGCTAAAGTTGAAATGATAGGTTCTATTGGCATTTCATTAAATACTTTTTGTGCTATCATAAAACCAATTATTGTTAGAGGAAAGGAATTTATAATTCTTGTGCTTCTTGTTCTAATGTTTCTTTCATCTGGTTTTATTGATAATATTGTTATTAGTGAATATGTAAAAAGTATTAAATAATAAATCCAAAAGAATTTTTCTTTGATTATAAGATTATAACTATCTACACTAAATATAAACTTATATTTTACATTTATAACAAGCAATATAAGATACAGTATATATGGAATTGAGTATTTTTTTATTAGTTCCTTATTAAATTTAGATGTTATAT
>CAMNZV010000122.1 GCA_946575275.1 uncultured Clostridium sp.
GTTCCAACATTTTGTCCTGATGCCTTATCAGTTGAAACACTATTAATTGCAAGGGTTGTTGTTTGATTATTAATTGTGTAACTTACAAATTTTGATTTTTCAGTACCACTGCTATCCTTAGCATATACATATAACTTATAAGTACCTGCTACACTTGGTGTCCATGTTACATTATTTGTTGTATTATAACTCTTTAATACTGTTTCACTTCCACTAGCATTTACTGCTGTAAATTTGTATTGAACTGTTCCGCTACCAGTTGCATATGCTGTTAATTTAATAGCTGTTCCAACATTTTGTGGTGATTGTATACTTGTACCTAAACTATTTATTTCTAAATTATTTTGATTTCCACTTTCTACAACATAGCTAATTTCTTTAGAAACAGTCTTACCTGTTGAATCCTTAGCGGTTACCTTTACTTTATAAGTTCCAGCCGCTGATGGATTAAAGCTATATGTTTTACTTGAAGAATAAGCTTGTACTACTGAAGAATTAACTTCATATTGGTAAGATAAATCTCCAGAGCCTACTGCTGATGCAGTAAATGTTACTGGTGTTCCAACTGTAGTTGTTGAAGAACTAGGTGTTAATGCATTTACCTTAAGAGTTGTATCTTCAATAGTAGACCAAACTCCATTTAAATATTGCATTGAACCCTCAACATCAAATCCTGATGAACCAACTCCTGATGGCAATTGTCCAAAGGACCCATTAAATATTACCTTTGCCGAACCAGTTTCATATGTTTCATAAGAATACCATCCATCACCTTCAGATGTCATAGCCTTACCTGGCCACTTACCAGTATATTGTACTGCGGATGTTCCATCACCTGAATATACATATATATTTGGTGCTGTAGTCCATTTATCCATTTTAACCCTTACCTTAACTTTTCTATCACTTGGGTCTCCCTTTGTAAAAGTATAAGTAGAAGGACCTGCTGTACCATCAGCATTTTGAGCTTTAACTGTTATAGTAGTAGTTGTTCCATAATCTAATCCAGAACCTATTGTTAATTTAGTTCCATTTGTATAAGAAACTTCTTTTAAACCATCTATAGAATAAGTTGCACTTGCATCATTAGTTACAGATAATTTTAAATCTAATGTGTCTGTATAATAAGTTCTAGATGTAGGACTAACTCCAACATCTGGTGATTTATCACCTTTTTCAAGTAAAATTACACCATTTGTTCCAGCTGTAACTGAAACCTTACCATTTTGAACTGTATACATTGTATCAGTGTAAGCATCACGAACCTTAGCTCCATCACTAAATACACCTTCAACAGATACTGTAGTTTGTCCAGCTGTTCCAGGTATTGATACAACAACTCTATCATTTATACCCTTATCAGCATTTTCATAAATTCTGCTAAATGTATAAGGAGAAGCTGATAGTTGTTGATGTTGCCCTGCACCTATAGCTGAATGGTTGTATCTAAATTGTCCAAGTTTTTGCCAATGTGATAATACTGCATTATCCATATTGCTCCAGTTCATATCAGAACGTGTACCTTGATCTGTATATCCATTTGCTATAATGCTTTGCCATGCAGGATTTGTACTTCTACCGCTTTCATCACCATAGTAAATTTGTGCTCCACCTGGTATTAATAATAATGCATTACCAGCTGTAATTAAGTTTGCTCTACCACCTAGGCTTGTATCATGAGATGATATATAAGTTAATGCATTAAAGCTATTATCTGAATTAATAGTATTTGCATAATTACTAAAAGTTCCTTCTAATTCTGAATTTGAATAAGATGATTTTCTAAAAGAGAAGTTAATCATAGAATCAAATCCACCAGTTGTATAGTAGTCACTTTTGCCTACACCATATCCCCATTCTTCACCAGTCATCCAGAAATCATCTGTCCAATTTGAAGCTGCTTTGTCTTTATTGTTTGCTCTCCATTCTTTTAGAGCTATATCTGATTGTCTCTTTAATTCTCCCCACGAAGATTTTGGAACGTGTTTAGCTGTATCACATCTAAATCCATCGATTCCATATTCACGTACCCAATCAGATAACCATTGAACTACATAGTTTTGTGGTGTTCTTGGAAGTTTAGATTCTGTAAAAAATTTATTTTGTTTTGCTATTTCTTCATCATATCTTCCTTCTCTTTTCCATTTAGTAACCATCAATGGTGGTGTTGCTGTTTCTTTTGTAGATTCCATCTTAATATCAGGTAGTCCATATAGACAAGCTACTAAATCTCCTCCACTTTTACTACCATCATATCCTGGAAAAGCATGAGCTGTTCTAACAAAATCAGGTCCCCACCAGTTTGCCCAAGATGGATCATTTGCAACCCAAAGGTTTTCTTCTTCCCAATCTCCACCCATTTGGTTTTGAAGATCTTTTCTATAATATGTGTCCTTCCAGTTTGCAATTGGTTTACCATAGCCATATTCAACTGCATCATAAGCTGAAATATATCCTGTATGGTTCATAACTACGTCCATTACTACACGAATTCCAAGTTCATGTGCAGTATCAACAAAGTTATGCATGTCTTGTTTTGTACCCATGTTAGCGTCTACATTAGTAAAATCTAATGCCCAATATCCATGATATCCATAGTATGGGAAACCATAACCTGGTTGATCATTATTTGCATTTGCATAGGTATATCCATGCATTTGTTCATATGGTGCTGTAATCCAAATTGCATTAACCCCAAGTTTTGTGAAATATCCATCATCTAACTTTTTAGTTAACCCCTTTAAGTCTCCCCCATGGAATGTTCCCATATTATCTTTATATCCTGAAATAACATTGCCCTTTTCATCTAAAGAACGTCCATAAGAATGGTCATTACTTGTATCACCATTTTCAAATCTATCAGTTAATACAAAATAAACTAATGCATTATCCCAAGTAAATGGTGTATCTTCATTTGGTGTTTCATATGTGGCATTTGCTGGCTCTTGATATGTAACTGAACCATCATTTGCAATATTTACTTTTAATACATTTGAATCATCTTCTGTTGATGAATCTGTAACTGTTATTCCTGAAGTTGTTGTAGCAGCACCAGCATACATAACATTACTACTAAATACAGTAGTAAATGCAACAACCGTTGCAATAAGTCTTTTAATACTTTTTATTTTCATTTTTCTTCCCCCTTATTAAATTAATAAAATAATACATCCTCCTTTATTTTAAGTATACCTTTACATTAATGTGATTTACTTATTAACAGCATCTTCATAAAATTCATAACTTATCATTTAAATATTATTAATTTTTTGAAAATTATACTGTTATATATATATGTTAACCTTTTCTATGAATTTTTTCAATGGTTTTATACATAATTTATTCATTTTTTATTAATTTTTATTTCACAAAATTTTAGAGCCTCTACAATAACATTGTAGAGGCTCTATTTTAATGCCAATTATTCATTACTTCATCCCACATCATTTTCCCAGCTTTTGCAAGGGTAACTGTTCCATAAACACTATTTGGAATATCCATAGACATTACTGTAAATGCAAAATTTCCTTTGTGGAGCTTTATAAAGGCTGTGTCATTTTCAACACCTTTTTTATCTCCTGTTTTACTTGATATTTCTACCTTTAGATCATCTGGTATATATAATGCCAACTTATTTTTAATTTGTTGTCTTGTAAGTATATCTATTAACATTGTACTATTTTCTTTATTTAAGAAGGTAGCCCTGTGCAAAGCCTTCCATATTAAAGATAAATCATATGATGATGTAATATTCTCAACATCTGTTTTGGGACTTACCTCGTCTGAAGTTTTCCTGTTTAATTTAGTATTTAATAGTCCTAATGTTTTAATATCCTGATTTATATTGTCCATTCCAACTAAATCAATAATTTTGTTAGCTGCTGTATTATCACTTTGTATTAACATAGCAACTAAAAGTTCAAAAATAGTATAATCGCGCTCACTAAATTCATGAATGATTCCTTTTCCATAAACTTTATCTTTACCGCTTATAGGTATCTTTGTCATAAAGTCTAACTTGCCATCTTCAACTGCTTTAATTAAGGAAACAGCTATTGGTAACTTCATACATCCTGCTGCAATCATTGTAACGTTTTCATTGTATCCATACACAAATCCACTTTCTAAATCTTCAAAGTAAAATGAATATGTGCCTATTCTTGTCTCTAAATATCTCTTTATACTTTTCATAATATCCTCCTACCTTAAGCACTTATTATACTATTACAATTATAACATATTTTCAGAATATTTGAATTATTAAAAATATAAATTAATGATGAAATTTTCTTAAACAATAAGAAAATTTCATCATTTACCTCTTTTCTAACTAATCTCCAAAGGAAATTCCTATTTTTCTTGCTACTGTAATAAGCTCATCATCTAAGCCTACAAGTTTATTCTTCTGTCCAATTACATTTTCTAAGCTATCTGATGAAATTGTATTTCCCTTTAAGCAAACCATATCACCAAATTTACCTTCATTTATTAATTCAACTGCTGCTACACCATAACGTGTTGACAATATCCTATCATAAGTACAAGTAATTCCACCTCTTTGAATATGACCTAGAACTGTGCATCTTACTTCATTTTCCTTAAGTATCTTTTCTAAATCATCTGCAAGCTTATTTCCAATACCACCAAGCCTTATTGGATCTGGGCTATCTTCAACTATCTTTGCAACAACAACCTCTCCATCCTTAGGTTTAGCACCTTCAGATGCAACAATAATAGTAAATAATTTTCCCTGTTTTTTTCTTTCCTCAACTTTTAGAGCTATTTTATTAATATCATAAGGTATTTCTGGTAACAATATAACATCTGCAGATCCTGCAATTCCTGATTCTAATGCTATCCATCCAGCATTTCTTCCCATTACTTCACAAACCATTACTCTGTGATGAGATTCTGCTGTAGTATGAAGTCTATCTAAAGCTTCTGTAACAACTCCAATTGCAGTGTTAAATCCAAAGGTAACATCTGTTGATGATAAATCATTATCAATTGTTTTTGGAACACCTATAACCTTTACACCCTTTCTAGAAAAATCTCTAGCTGAAGTTAAAGTACCATCACCTCCTATAACAATTAAAACATCTACGCCTTCTTTTTTCATGTTTTCAACTGCTACATCAGAAACATCCTTTTTAACTTTTTTCCCATTTTCTTCTACTTGATAGTCAAATAAGTTATCTTTATTTGAGCTGTATAAAATAGTTCCACCTTTATGTTGAATCCCAGAAACACTATCAAGAGTTAATGGAATAAAATCATTGTTATATAGCCCTCTATACCCAAACTTATAACCAATAACTTCCAACCCATAATTAAGAATTGCTGTTCTTGTAACTGCTCTTATTACTGCATTTAACCCAGGGCAATCCCCTCCGCCAGTTAATAAAGCAATTTTTTTAATTCCTTTTCCCATTAACGTTAATCCTCCTACCACTTTTATATTTAATAACTAAATTAATGATAACATAGTCATAAACCATATAAAAGATATTTTTTTCCATTTTATTGGCAATTTTGTAAACATTAAATTAATTCTATCCTATTTTAAAAGAGTACACCCATCTTCTTTAAAGGTGGTGGTGAATTTTCTATTAGCTTTTGCTAAGAAATTTCCCTTTATTATACACTTTAAATAAAATAAATTATAGTAAAAAGATTGTTTTTGTGATATAATATTA
>CAMNZV010000123.1 GCA_946575275.1 uncultured Clostridium sp.
TTTCTAACCCTAGTATAGTAGCATCTACCACGTCATCAATATAAACAAAATCACCATTTCCAATTAAGGTTGATGCAAATTCACCTATTTTTTTCTTGTCTTCAATGTTTAAATTTTGTCTTGTTTTTACATCGTATTCTTCACATAAATAACTTTTTTCTAAATATGTTGCTCCTCCATGTACCTTGTTTAACTTTCCCATTTTGCTTAATGATGTTAAATCACGTCTTACTGTAGATTCTGATATATTTAATTTTTGAACAAGGTATGAAACAGTTACAGATTTCTCCCTTTTAAGTACATCTAATATTAATTTAAATCTTTCCTCTGTTAACATTTACACCACTTCCTTATACTTATAATACAATCATTTTCACTCAATGTCAATTATTTTCATTCAAAATCAGTCAAATAATAAAAGGATACCTAAAATAGGTACCCTTTTATTATTTAACTGCCTTAATTATTATATTTTCTTCCCCTTTTTTTGCTTCATAAAGTGCTTTGTCTGCATAGTCAATTACGTTAATAGCATTTTCTGTAGAATATATTGCACCAATACTTACAGAAACCTTTAAGTCTAAATACTCATTACTTGAAATATTAGAAACTACATTTTTTATATTTTCTAATATTCTTGATAGCTTATCCTTGGTTATATCCCTAAAAACTAATAGAAATTCGTCTCCACCATATCTTATAGCCCTGTGCTTTTCTCCCATTTCTGATAATAAACATTCTCCAATTCTAGCTAAAACAAAATCTCCACTTCTATGTCCATATGTATCATTTATATCTTTAAAATCATCAATATCTATCATAGCTATTCCATTAATACTTTTTAATCCTTTTATCTGTTCCTCTAAATAACGCCTATTATATATACCAGTTAAAGCATCAGTATATAATCTTTCATTATGAGTTTCTATTACATCAATAAATTTATTATCTCCTTCAGCATCAAAAAGAGTGTCATTATCTATTTTTGTAACCATCTCCATTATATATTGAATAGTATCTATTTCTACATATATTGCAATTATAAAAAATATATCACTTTCAACAAATTCAACCTTTGTAAGCTTTGATTTGGTTGAAAGAGCCTTTGATGAAATACAATTTTCACATTTGCTGCTTTTATTCCAAATAGCATGACACTTAAAAGGATATTCAATAATTTCATTTTCATCTGAAATTATGTATTGTTTTGTTAATGAAGTATCAATTAAACGAACTTTTTCAAAAACTTCTTTCTGATAAGATATAAATTTAATAAATTCTACTTTTGTAAATACCATAATATACACACCTTTATTTTTGAAATTATTTTATTACCTTATAACTCCAATATATCACAGTGATGCTGCTCATTCAATATTTTCAGAATATATAGGGCTATACATAGTATTAACCTACATATAGCCTTATATTTATCTTAACTTAAAAATCTTAACAACCTCTGATAAATCTCCTGCAATTTTTTGTTGTTCCTTTGACATGTCAGAAACCTCATCAACAACCTTTGATACTTCCTTAACAGATTCCATTGTTTTACCACTATTATCTGCTGTACTTTGTGCTGACTCAGCTATGTTTTGAATTGCCTTACTTACTTCTTCCATAATTCTTGCAATATCCTCTGACATATTAGACAGCTCTGTCGAAAACTTTTCTACAGACTCTGCATCAATTCCATATTGCTTTCCTGTATTAACAAAAGCTTCATAGTCCGGTGTTACAGTATCCTTTAAAAAGGCTAACAATGATTTTGAATCTTCTGTTAATCTATCAAAGGCACCTTGTACTGAATTAATTGTATTTTGAATCTTCACTACAGCTTCAGTTGTTTCTCCTGCCAATTTACCAACTTCACCTGCCACAACTGCAAATCCCTTTCCTTGTTCACCAGCTCTTGCAGCTTCAATAGATGCATTTAATGATAATAAATTTATTTGTCCTGCAATATTTGAAATAACATTTGCCATTGCTCCTATAGATTCAACTACCTTTGCATTTTCAATACTATTACCTAAATTTATTTCAAATTCATTTGCCAATTTACTTGCATTATCAAAGGATTCCTTACTTTTAACTTCAACATTTTTTGCTCTACTTCTAATTTCATCTGAAAGCTTACGACTTTTATCTGTCTCTGAAGATAATATAATTATTGAAGAATTCACCTCTTCAACAGAAGCATTTACCTCCTCAGTTGCTGCACTAGATGTCATCATAGCTTCATTTACCTTATACATATAATTTTCTATATTCTCAAATTCATCTAATAATACTGTTGATGAATTATTTAACTTATGACTTGATTCCTCTATACTTTCTGAATGAGATGCTATATTTGTAATAACCTTTTTATTCTTATTATACATCTCATTTAAGGCAGCTCCCATATATGCAAGCTCATCATTTCCTTTTATATCTAAAGCATCTACTGTAAAATTCCCTTCAGATAAAAATCCTGCAAATTCAGATACCTTTTTAAGATTATTTGATATCCATTTAACTATACCTAAAACTACAATAATCACTATAATCAGGCATATTATACCTATAGCCGTTAGCTTTATTGTTAATTTCATTGTAGGTTCTGAAAGCTCTGATTGTGGCATTTGAATCATAAGCTTCCATCCTACCACAGGAACTGTATCATAATATAAGTTGTATTTTCCTTCCTCTGCTAAATAAATAACAAATCCACTTTCTGAACTGATTATAGTATTTGCAGCTTCAACTAGGGATTCATTATCTTCCTTTGTCATATTAAGAGATTTTTCTATTTTTTCACTATCTCTAGTCCCAATATATTCACCTGCTGCCGTTGTTAAAATAGCCGAACCATTTTTTCCAACCTGTATTTCTGAAATCAAATTTTGTATAGTAGTAAGCTCCATATCAACAGTTACTACCCCTAAAAACTTGCCACTTGAATCAGTAATTGGCATTGTACAAGATGTCATGGTTTTTCCCATTGTTTTATCATAATATGGATCTGTAAATTTAAATTCATTCTTGCTTTTCTTACCATTAATATAGTATTCTTGATTAAAATAATCATATTCCTTATTAGAATAATCATAGGTTAATTGAATATTTGTTCCCTCTTTATATGCATATGGCCCAAGATATTCTTTATCTGAATCAAATACATAGGGTTCAAACCAAATACCTGCACCCAATACATTTTCATTATCCTTTGTAATTTCCTCTATCATCTCTTCGTAAGAGGATATACTAACATCTTTATATGTACTTCCTATAATTTTGGCTAAATCCCTTGCTGATCTACCAACTACATTAAGCTCTTGATTTATTCCTTTCATTTGCCCATTAAGCTCTGTTTTCATAGTGTCGTCTATTTGATTATTTATTGTATTTCCACTTGAATTAACACTAATTATTGTTAATACTAGCATTGAAATTATAACCACTGGTAGTAAAACTCCTAATATCTTTCTACTTATTTTCCCTTTATATTCCATATTATCAATTCGTTTATATATTATTTTTATACCTTTTGAATTATATTATCCAATATTTCCTTAGACTCAATTTCATTAATAGACTGAATATTATTAGCTGTTCCACGACTTGAATCTGCAAGTTGTCTTATTTCATCTGCAACAACAGCAAATCCTTTTCCAGCTTCTCCTGCTCTTGCTGCTTCTATTGACGCATTTAAAATTGACTAATGCATTTAATGTAATAACAACACCCCCTATCCTTGCAAGTCCTAAAATAATAACTGGTGATAATAGCTTAATTAAAATATAGATATGATATAATTAAAAATTACATCACATCTATATTTATTATATATGGAAAATATTTTAAATGTATTAACAATATGAAAATTAATTGTGTACAGAATATATTGGCATATTATATAATGTTTATTTAATCATTCATCCCATGGGTATATGCCTTAAATTCTATTAGAAGCTTCAAAGCAGCATCTACTACTATTTATCTAAATATATCTTCTTCTGTTCCATGTCTACTCTTGCCATAGCACCATATTGTAATACACATCTAGGTGTTGAATGTCCAAAATTTACATTATAAACAATTGGAACTGTTTCATTATTTATCACCCTTTTAAGAATAACTTTATAGTCCTCATAATATGCTTCATCTTGTGGTTTTCCAAACAAAATACCATTTATTACATCAAATATTCCCTTATCCTTAAGTGCAATAATTTCCTTTTCAAAAATCTCTGGCACTGGCTTTTCTTCACATGTTTCTATAAATAATATTTTTCCCTTCCATTCTTCAATGCTTGGAAATATACCATATTTTTGACAAACCTCTTTTTCGTCCTTATATCTAGTTGTTGACAATATATCATAAAAACTTTCCAGACAACCACCTAATAGAGGTCCTTGAAAATATTTACTTCCCTGTAGAAGTTCAAAACCTCTTTCTTCTTTATGTGATATTCTATCTATCCCTATTGCTTTCTTGGAAAAATCCGTCCTTTCCTCATACCAAAATTCACTAGATACAATTTCCTTATAATCAGTTCCTTCTAGATAGCTTTCAAATGCTTTTTTACTGTATGGAAGCATCTCATTTGCGACTTCCCCTAAATCACATATAAAGTTAGGTCCATAATAAGTTGATAATCCCAATCTGTAGAATAACAAGTGATTAATTGTAGTATCAGAAAATCCAGTAAATAATTTAGGCTGCTTTTTTACTGCCTCAATAAATTCTGTATCTTCCATCAAATGTGGTATGAGTCTATAGGTATCATCCCCACCTATTGCACAAATAATTCCTGAAATTGAATCATCTAAAAATGCATCCTTTAAATCCTTTGCCCTTGCTTTTGGATTTTTATCTAAATACTCAATACCTTTTAAAGCATTTGGCATAAATACAGGCTCTAATCCATATGCTTTTAATCTTTTTACACCTATTTCTATGTTATGACTACAAAATTCCTCGCCTAAGATTCCCTTTGATAAGCTTACAATTGCAACTTTGTCCCCGTTTTTTAATTTCCTCGCATAATTCATATTATAATCCTTTCTAATATATTGTTGTTTTATCAATATATATATCTCTACTACAACTATTATATGAAATCAATTTTTCTTCAAGTATTTTTCTTAGCCTTATTATATCAGTCTTATTATTTTTGGCTATAATAAGTTGTTCTAATAACCCAGCTTCTTGTAGTAATCTTTGATCCAAGGTACTTACATCGTCATCTATATAAATAAAATATTTATCATTCTCTATAATGTAGTATATAAATTCAACCTTACTATTACTTTCCACTTTTTTATATATAATTTTGTTTAATAAATTACTATCTATTGATTCTCCCAATTCATTTTTTATATGTGAATAATCAGCATAGGAACACCAATATACCTTAAAATTATTTACACAAAATTCTAAGAATTCATAAAGATTATCTTTAACTCCATTCATATAAGTACAGGTAAAATCAAAATCTAAAAATAAATATGGTTTTTCTTTCATAGAAACATCCCCTTTGAATATATTTACATTACTTTCTTTTAATCTTAATTTAATACCAAATAAAAGGCAACTAGTTTTAGAGTAATCATTACAAATACGGATAA
>CAMNZV010000124.1 GCA_946575275.1 uncultured Clostridium sp.
TTTTCTTAATAAAACTATATACATAATAAGATACAATACCAATTAAAACTCTAGGAACTATTGCAACAATAGGATTCATAAAAATTGGTGAAAGCAAAGAAGGTGAAGTTATATTTTGATATACTGAAAATATACCGAAAACTAAACCAACAATACCACCTACTAAAGGACCTTCAATAATTGCTGCAATTATAACAGGTATATGCATTATAGTCGCCTTCATAAAAGGAAGGGGAATAAAACCAATTCCAGTTAACCCCATAAAAATAGAAATAGCTGATAGCATACCTATAATTGATAATTGTCTTGTGTTTAATAAATGTTTTGAACTTTTTTCCATAATAAAACCTCCGTTATCATTCCACTTGGATATAATTCGGCAAAAACTATAAATTTTGTTCAGTTTTAATCTAAATACCGACTTTTTTATTTTAGCACGAATTTCAATAAAATCAAATAAATTAAGTATAATATCATAGTATTTTCAAAGATGAAATTGAGTTGTATAATGTAATTAAGGATAATAGGGGAGAATTTGAAAATGGGTGTAGACGAAATAAGAGAAAAATATTTTTAATAAAATGGTTTCAAAAAAGTGTTTTTTGGAAATACTACAAAGAGAATATCTTTGGAGGCATAAAATGGATAAAAAACATGATTATGATGCAGCTTGGAAAACAATTCTTGAAGCATTTGAAGAAGAAATTATAGAATTATTATTTCCTAAAATTTATTTAAAAATAAACTGGGATATAACAAGAGAATCCTTAGATAATGAGCTTTTAGAAATACAAAAGGACATATTTAGCAAAGAAGAAGCAGAAAAAATAATATCCGATAAAATAATAAAGGTAACAATGAAGGATAATGAAAATAAAATATTATTTATACATGTAGAAGTTCAAAGCTATATCAGTAAGGATAATATATTTTCAGAAAGAATGTTTAGATATTTCTATAGAATATGGGATAAATTTAGATATAAATATGAGGATAAATCAGATATTGTAGGATCAGTAATTTTCACATATAAGGGCAAACAGGGTAAAGAGGACAGTTATGTATACAAATTAAAGGGGATAGACACAGAAATAATAAGATATAACTTTAAGGCTATGGATATTGAAGAAATAGATTTAGAAAAGATATCAAAAGACAATCCTTTAAAATTAGTTTTTAAAATAGCTAAAAGATTATTAGAAACAAAATCAGAGGATTACGATATATTTAAAGCAAAAATAGAACTATATAATGAATTATTAGATTATAATAAAGTAAAAACAAATGAACAACGAAAAGCACTTACATACTTTTTAGAATATTTATTTTTAATACAAGATGACACATTATCTGAAAAATTCAAGGAAATTAAAGATAATAGGGGAGGGGAGTCAAAAATGGGCGTAGACGAAATAAGAGAAAAATATTTAAAAGACTCTGGGAGAGCGGAAGGTAAAATGGAAGGAAAGCTTGAAGGCAAAATTGAAGGAAAGCTTGAAGGCAAAATTGAAGGAAAGCTTGAAGGAAAACTTGAAATGTTACTAAGGTTGCTTATTAAAAAGTTCAAGGTTTTGCCAAATGGATATGAAGAAAAAATAAAAAATCTTAATGAGAAAGCAATAGATAATATTTTGACAGATATTTTTGACATAGAGAAAATTCATGATATAGAAAAATATTTTTAATAAGAATATATGAATAAAAAAATAATTAAAGTAAATACTAAAACCATATGTGAAAGGACTGATTATATGGCTAAAGCTGGAATGAGAAGACCAAATGTTAATGAACCACATGGAACTGAAAGTAATCACAAAGAAAGATTCAACACAGGAGACCCAGTAGTTCCAGAAATACAGGGAAAAGCAAAATCTGGAAACAAAAAGGCAAAACCAATATAAATCAAATTTCAGTAAGTTTTCAATGCTTACTGAAATTTTTTGTTGTATAATAGTCATATTAAATAAATGCAGATTTAAAAAAATATGTTTTGAGTTGGAGGGACTGATTTGAAGTTAATAGATATTGTGCAACTAACAAATTGTAAATATTTAAACATGTATAAATTAAAGCTAATAAACAAGGCAGGTAAACCAAAGGATTACTTTGTAGCAAGTAGAAGAAATAGAAATGAATTAAGCTGTGTTACAAAAGAACATACAAAATGCGATGGAGTTATGATACTACCTATTACAAAGGACGAAGAAGTTGTTATTTTAAAGCAATTTAGACCAGCAATTTCTGATTATTTATATGAATTACCAGCAGGTATGATTGATGAAGGTGAAACTATTGAAGAAGCTGCAAAAAGAGAACTTTATGAAGAAACAGGTTTAGTATCCTTAAGCTATGAACTTGTACTAAAACCAAGTTACACCTCAGTTGGAATAAGTGACGAAACAACAGCAGTGTGTAAAATGTTAGTTGAAGGAGAAATAACAAACAAACATATAGAAGAAAATGAGGATATAGAAGTTTTAAAAATAAAAGTTTCAGAAATTAAAGAATTTGTTGCAAGTCATAATATGTCAATTAAGGGAGCACTTTTATTACTTGGCATAGCAAAATAAAAAAACAGTGTTTTTTACAGAAAAACACTTGTATATAATAAATGAACATGTTAATATAAATTTAGTTAAAATTTAAATTTTAATTTTGGGGTGATTAAATGAAATTTCAAAGCACTAGAGGACTTGAACAAAATATAGATTCAGCTGAGGCAATAATTAGAGGTATTGCTAAGGATGGAGGGCTATTTGTTCCTGATTCTTTTCCAAATTTGTATTCTTCATTAAAAGAGGAAAAGAATTTATCCTATGAAGAACTTGCCTTTAAAATAATTAAAGAATACTTTACAGATATAGAGGCAGGAGAATTAAAATCAGCAATTACTGATGCATACACTAATCGTTATTCTGTTCAGGTTAAAAATGGTTTTTTAGAATTGTATCATGGACCAACTTGTGCCTTTAAAGATGCAGCCTTATTATTTTTACCACAAGTTATGAAAAGAGCTAAAAAAGCACTTTCAATTACAGATGAAGTAGTAATACTTACAGCAACATCAGGGGATACAGGAAAGGCAGCACTTGAAGGATTTAAGGATGTTGAAGGGTTTAAGGTAGTTGTATACTACCCAAGCAATGGTGTGTCAGAAGTTCAAGAAAGACAAATGGTTACTCAAGAAGGTAACAATGTTAAAGTTTTTGGTATTACAGGAAACTTTGATAATGCTCAAAATGGAGTTAAAGAGATTTTTGGAGATGAAGCTTTCAAAGAAGAATTATTAAAAGATAATATAAGATTATCTTCTGCAAATTCCATAAATATTGGAAGGTTAGTTCCACAAATAGTTTATTACTTCTATGGTTACTTTGAATTAGTAAAACAAGGTAAAATAAAAGAAGGAGAAGAAATAAACGTAGTTGTTCCTACAGGAAACTTTGGTAACATTTTAGCATCATATTATGCAAAACAAATGGGATTACCTATACATAAATTCATTTGTGCTTCAAATGAAAACAAGGTATTAACTGATTTCTTCCAAAGTGGAACTTATGATAAGAGAAGAGAACTTGTCTTAACTGAATCACCATCAATGGATATTTTAGTATCTTCAAATCTTGAAAGATTACTATATGAAGGTTCAGGTCGTAATGGTTTGGAAATTGAAAAATTAATGAAGGACTTAAATACAAAAGGTGTATACAAGGTATCAGAAAAGATGGAAGCATTCTTAAAGAACTTCTATGGAAATTATGCAACAGAAGGGGAAGTTTACACTGCAATAAATGAAAAATACAATAATGAATCTTATTTAATGGATACGCATACAGCAGTTGCAGAAGTTGTATTTGAAAAATACAAAAAGGAAACAGGAGATACTAGAGAAGCTTTAATAGCATCTACAGCTAGTCCTTATAAATTTCCAAGAAGTATTTGTAATGCTCTAAATATTAATGTTGATGGATGTACAGACTTTGAAGTAGTAACAAAATTAAATGAAGCAACTAAAGTAAACATACCTACAAATTTAAAGGATTTAGATAAAAAGCAAATTCTCCATAATGAAGTTTGGGAATTTGAAAAGATGAGAGATGCGCTACTATCTTATGTGAAATAGAGGTATATAAATGATAAAAGTTAGAGTTCCTGCAACTTCTGCAAATATGGGGCCAGGTTTTGATTGCATGGGGATTGCAGTAGGATTATACAATGAATTTGCCTTCAGAGAAATTCCATCAGGACTAAGATTTAATGGTGTTTTAGATGAATTTTGTAATGAAGAAAATATAATATATCATGCCATGATGAAGTGTTTTGAAAAAGCTAATTACAAAGTGTTGGGTCTTGAAATTAGCATATTAAAACAGGATATTCCAATATCCAGAGGACTTGGAAGTAGCTCTAGTTGTATTGTTGCGGGACTAATTGGAGCTAATGAAATATTGGGAGGAAAGTATACAAGAGATGAAATATTTCAAATGGCAGTTGAAATTGAAGGGCATCCAGATAATGTTGCACCAGCTATCTTGGGGGGGATGGTTGTTGCCTTTAAGGAGGGGGACAAGTTCTACTTTGATAAAGTAAACATTAAAGAAGAATTAAAGTTTGTTCCAATAATTCCATCTTTCAGGCTTTCTACAAAGGAAGCTAGAGAAGTATTACCAAAAGAAATATCAATTAAAGATGGTATTTATAATGTTAGTCGTGCAGCACTTATGGTTGCAGCACTATCAAATGGTAATCTTCACTTGTTAAAGCATGCTTGCAAGGATTCATTTCATGAAAACTACAGAAGCAAATTAATAAAAGGTTTTGATGAGGTTAAAAAGGAAGCTTATAGTTTGGGAGCTTTAGCAACCTTTTTAAGTGGTGCAGGACCTACAATAATGGCTTTAACAAGAAAAGATGATGAAAACTTATTAAAAGGATTAAAAGACTTTTTAAAGATAAATTCATTAAATTGGGATGTTTTTGAGCTTTCTATGGATAATGTGGGCGCAGAAGTTATAGAAGGTGAATAATAAATATGGGTGGAAATTATTATTTAATAGATAAAAGAGTTTTACCAGATGTATATGAAAAAGTTGTAAATGCGAAAAATCTACTTAAGGAAGGCAAAGTAAAGGATGTTACAGAAGCAGCTAAATTTGTTGGAATTAGTAGAAGTGTATATTATAAATATAAAGATTTTATATTTGAGTTTTCAGAAAGTCAAAAAGGTCGTAAGGCTACCTTTGACATAAAAATAATTGATAAAAAAGGTGTTTTATCAAATATATTAAATTATATTTCAAGTAAGGGTGGAAGTGTACTTACAATAAATCAAGGAATACCTCTAAATGGATATGCCTATATAAGTTTAACTATAGATATGACAACCTTAGAGGGAGATATAAAAACATTACTTCAGGACTTGTCTAAAATAGATAATGTTGAAAAAGTTTCATTTATAGCTATGGAGTAAAATAAAAAAGGTGCAGATTTTATATAATCTGTACCTTTTTTTACACTTGACAAAAAATGTGAGATATATTAATAT
>CAMNZV010000125.1 GCA_946575275.1 uncultured Clostridium sp.
AAGTATTATAAATTTTTTGGAGGATTTTTTGAAGGTGGTGATACTATGGAAGATATAATCAAAAAGTTTAACAATAGAGAACCCTATATTAGTGGACACAGTGAAATGGCAAAAAGTTCGGTAATAGTACCATTAGTTAAAAAGGATAATAAGTTATTTCTTATATTTGAAGTAAGATCTAAAAAACTTAAAAGTCAGCCGGGAGATATTTGTTTTCCAGGAGGAAAAATAGAAGAGGGTGAAGAACCTATAGAAACTGCTTTAAGAGAAACCTATGAAGAGTTAGGTCTTAAAGATTTAAAAGTTGTTACGGAACTAGATTTATTAGTTAAATATAATAATATTATTATTCATAGCTTTCTATGCATAGTCAATAATATAAATGAATTAAAGATAAATGAGGATGAGGTGGAAGAGGTAATTTATGTTTCATTAGAAGATTTATTATTAACAAAGCCAATAGAGGTTGTAAGTAAAATCACTGCAAATAGAGGTGATAATTTCCCTTATAATCTAATAAATAGTGGTGAAAATTATAATTTTAAGGATGGTTATAATAAATCCTTATTTTACGAAATAGGATCAATAGTAATTTGGGGAATTACAGGTGAAATTTTATTTAATTTTATAGAAGATATAAAATTTTTATAGCGTCTATAAAATTTTTATAGCTTCTATAAAAAATAAGAACTATTTATGAATTTATAAGTATTGTAATAAGGAGAGTATTTCTTTTGAGGTAAATTATGCAAAATAAAAATCCTAAAAGTTTGTTTGGTATTGATATTAACGAGTATAGTCAAAATGTGAATTTTAAAACTTTAACAACAAAAATTGATTTCTTATACTTAAGATCTTCAGGTTCTGGAACTGGAAGGTTTAGAGTAGATAAAAAATTCTTGGAATTTGCAAAAAGTTCTAGAGATTATGGAATACCAGTTGGGGCATATCACTACGGTGTACCAGGATATAATTTACAAACAGCAGATAGTCAATGTGATGATTTTATCAATATATTACAAGAAGGTTTTGGTAATAGGGACTATGGAGATTTATTTCCAGTACTTGATATTGAAACACCAACAGAAAATAAACTACCTACAGCTACTTTGATAAATTGGATTGATAGATTTAGAAAAAGATTTGAAAGAAGAACTAGGAGAAGGTTAATGCTTTATACAGGTATTCATTTTATTGAGATGTATAATAATTTTAAAATGCCAAATGGTAGCTTTCCATTAAAAAATATGCCTTTATGGATTGCAATGTATGTAAATATTCCTGGAAACCCTCCATATCCCATAGATCAGGGTGGATGGACTAGGTGGAGAATGTGGCAATATAGTGAAACTCAAAAAATAGCAGGAGTAGATAATCCAGTTGACGCTAATTGGGGACCAAACAATATAGAATTGTTAATTCAACCAGATGCAATAAAGGGGTTAAAGGTAGTTGATATTGGAAATAGCATAAGGATAAGTTGGAATAGGGTTGATGATATAGATTTACTTGGATATAATTTATTTGCTAATAATTATTGGATAGGCACAGTTAATGAAGATGCTACCCAATTTACAATAAATAAAAATAAATTACCAATAGGTTTTAATCAAAATATTACCATATCAATAGAAGCTTTTGATCATGATGGTGAAACGTCAAAAACAAGAACTAAGGCTAATTTAAGGTAATAAGAAATATGAGGCTTTTCAAAAAAAATTGAAAAGTCTTTATTTTTTGACTAAGTATATAATAATGTAGTATTATGCTTAATATATATTATTAAATTGGAGGTTTTAATTTTGAATTTTAATATAGTTATGTATCAGCCGGAGATACCACAAAATACAGGTAATATTGCAAGAACCTGTGTTTTGACAGATTGCAAATTACATTTAATTAAACCTTTAGGTTTTGATTTAGATGAAAAACATTTAAAAAGAGCAGGATTAGATTATTGGCAATATTTACAGCTTGAGGTTCATGAAAGTTACGAAGACTTTTTAAAGAAATATGGTCAAAATAAAATATATTTAGCATCCACTCATGGAACAAATACTTATGATGAAACAGAATTCAACAAGGGAGACTTTATTATGTTTGGAAAAGAATCATCTGGTGTTCCTGAAAATGTTCATAACAATTGTATAAACATAAGAGTTCCAATGATAAAAAGTAGTACAAGAAGCTTAAATTTATCAAATACAGTTGCTATTATTGCTTATGAAGGATTAAGACAAATAGGTTTTCCAAGTATGAAATAAAGGAGAATAAACATGGAAAAAATTAAAATTATTACAGATAGTTCAGCTGATTTACCTAAAGAAATTCTAGATAGGTTAAATGTATCAGTATTACCACTATTAATTAATTTTGGTGAGGAAAGTTATTTAGATGGTATTGAAATAACTTTAGATAAATTATTCGAAAAAATTGATGGTGGGGAAGTTTTTCCAAATACTGCACAGGTAACTCCTATTAGATTTGAAGAAGCTTATAGGCAATATTTAAATGATGGATATAAAATAATTTCTATTCATCTATCATCAAATATGAGTGGAACATATCAATCAGCTTGTTTAGCAAAAAATAATATTGGTAGTGAGGATATTTATATTATAGATTCACAAACTGTAACTTCTGGACTAGCACTTCTTGTTTACAGGGCAGCTAAGCTTCGGGATGAAGGTAAAGATATTGAATATATATTAAATGAAGTTGAAGAGAGAAAAAATCATATAAAGTCATCCCTTTCTTTTGACTCTTTAGATAATTTGGTCAAAGGAGGCAGGATATCTAAAACTGTTGGAGTAGTTACAGGAATGCTTGGAATTAAGCTTATTTTAGAAGTTAAAGATGGTATAATGGCAGTGAAAGATAAAGTTCGTGGTGGGAAAAAAGCTGCAAAAAAAATAATTGATGATATAGAAGCCTTTGGAATTGAAGAAGGGATGCCAGTGTTATTAATAAATGTAGATATGGATGAAGTGAACAAGCCTATAAAAGATTATCTAATTGAAAACAATATTGAATTTATTAATACTAAGGTTGGATGTACAGTTGGCATACATTCTGGAAACCATGCAACAGGAGTATTCTTTTTTTCAAAAAAGTAAAAGCTTAAATTAAGGGCAATATTTATTTATTGCCCTTAATTATTAAGGTTTATTTGATTTTAAATGAATATTTATCATTTTTTTTGTTAAAGATAGAAGAGTAATATATATTTTTAGAAAATAAATGAAAAAAAAACTCATAAATGCTTTTAAAATTTATTAAACTGTTCTATAATAGTACATGTGGGACGTTACTAAAAAATATGGGACAAAAATTGCCCAAAGGAGTGTTTAAGTTGCAGGAAATATTAAAATTAGAGATGAAGATAGTTCCTGAACTTGTAGAAGTACTCGACAAAAGGTATAATATTCTAAGAACTATTTATTACAAGCAACCTATTGGAAGACGAATTTTAGCAAATGACTTAGGTCTTGGAGAAAGAATAGTAAGAACAGAAATTAACTTTTTAAAAAACCAAGGGCTTATAGAAATTAATACACCAGGTATGTCTGTAACAAGTAATGGTGAAATTATAGTAAATAAGCTTAAAGATTTTATTCGTGAAATAAAAGGATTATCAGAACTAGAACAACAGGTAAAAGAATACTTGAATTTAGAAAAAGTAATAATAGTTCCTGGAGATTCTGATGAAAATCCCACAGTGCTAAAAGATATTGGTAAAGCTTGTGCTAATTATTTAAAGGAAATTATAAAGGATAAGTACACTATTGCATTAACTGGTGGAAGCACTTTAAAAGAAGTAGTTGAGGCTTTTCCAAATAGTAATAGCTTTCAAAATATTTTAGTTGTACCTGCAAGAGGTGGAATGGGCAAAAAGGTTGAAACTCAAGCTAATACTTTAGCTGCATCCTTTGCAAAAAAACTAAAGGGTACATATAAAATGCTTCATATTCCTGAAAATTTATCTTTAGAAGTATTGGATACTTTATTAAAGGAAAGGGAAATAAAACAAATAGTAGATTGCATTAGAAATGCTGATATACTTATTTATGGAGTTGGAAATGCTATTAAAATGGCTAAAAAAAGAGGAGCAGAAACAGAAGAAATTGACTATCTACAAGAATTAGGAGCTGTAGGTGAAGCTTTTGGATGTTATTTTGACAAAAATTCAAAGGTAGTTTCCCAGACAACGGCTATAGGTATCAATGTAAATGAGGCAAGAAAAATTAAAACTCATATTGCAGTGGTTGGAGGACATAGTAAAGCACAGTCAGTTTTATCTACTCAACGTAATAATGAAAATGGCATCTTAGTTACCGATGAAGGTATTGGAAGAGAAATAGTAAGAATTTTTCAAGATGCTAATTAAATATGTTATAAAAAATAATTTTTATAAATAATTTTGTTTTATTAGGAGGAATTTTTAATGTCAAATGTAAAAGTAGCAATTAATGGTTTTGGACGTATTGGACGTCTTGCATTCAGACAAATGTTCGGAGCAGAAGGATATGATGTAGTTGCAATAAACGACTTAACAGATCCTAAAATGCTAGCTCACTTATTAAAATATGATTCATCTCAAGGTAGATATGATGGAACAGTAGAAGTAAAAGAAAATGCTATAGTTGTTAATGGAAAAGAAATTAAGATCTATGCTGAAGCTAACGCTGCTAACTTACCATGGGGAGAAATTGGAGTAGATGTTGTACTTGAATGTACAGGATTCTATGTATCAAAAGCAAAATCTCAAGCTCATATTGATGCAGGTGCTAAGAAAGTTGTTATTTCAGCTCCAGCTGGTAATGACCTTCCAACAGTTGTATTTAACGTAAACCAAGATATATTAACATCTGATGATCACATAATCTCAGCTGCATCTTGTACAACTAACTGTTTAGCTCCAATGGCTAAAGCACTTAATGACTATGCTAAAATTCAATCAGGAATCATGACTACAGTTCATGCTTATACTGGAGACCAAATGGTATTAGACGGACCACACAGAGGAGGAGATTTCAGACGTGCTAGAGCAGCTGCTGCAAATATCGTTCCAAACTCAACTGGTGCTGCTAAAGCTATCGGATTAGTTATCCCAGAATTAAACGGAAAATTAATTGGTTCTGCACAAAGAGTTCCAGTTCCAACTGGTTCAACAACTATATTAGTTGCTGTAGTTAAAGGAAAAGACGTATCAGTAGAAGGAATCAATGCTGCTATGAAGGCTGCTTCAAATGAATCTTTTGGATACACTGAAGAACAATTAGTATCTTCTGATATCGTAGGAATTAAGTTTGGATCATTATTTGATGCAACTCAAACTATGGTTACAAAAATTGATGAAGAAACTTTCCAAGTTCAAGTTGTTTCATGGTATGATAATGAAAATTCATACACTAGCCAAATGGTTAGAACAATTAAATACTTCACTAACTTCTTAAAGTAATTTAAGTTTTAGATAAAAGTACTTAAAATTATAAATAAGTCTGGTTTTGTAG
>CAMNZV010000126.1 GCA_946575275.1 uncultured Clostridium sp.
CATATCCAATTGTTGATGATGGTCCATGACCTGGATATACCAAAATATTATCTCCAAGTGGTAATAATTTATTTTTAATACTTGAAATTATCTCATTTAAATCTCCTGAAATAAAATCTGTACGTCCAATTGACCCTTGAAACAGGGTATCTCCTGTAAACACCTTATCTAAAAGAAGAAAACAAAGTCCACCTTTTGAATGACCTGGTGTTTCAATAACCTTAATTTGATTTTTCCCAAGGTTTACTGTATCACCCTCTTTTAAATAAAAATCAGCCTTTCTAAGAGTACCAAATACAGAATTATCCCTTTCCATTAACTCCTCATCTGTTTTGCTAATATAAAAAGGAATATTGTATTTTTCAGCTAGTTTTATTACTCCACCTACATGATCAAAATGACCATGTGTAAGTAAAATAAACTTTGGTTCTCCTTTTAGACTGTTAATTTCCTTTTCTATTGAAGCATCCTCTCCGCCTGGATCTATAATGGCAATTTCAGATGTTTCTTCGTCTTTAATTAAATAACAATTTGCTTCATAAATGCCTGCAGGTATTGTCTTTATAATCACTTTTTTTCACCAACCTTTAAAATTCTTTTTTACTATCAATTAATATTGTACAAGGACCATCATTTATAATGTCCACCTTCATGTAAGCTCCAAATTCTCCAGTTTCTATTTTCAATTGACTTTCTGATAACATTTTAACAAATGTACCAAATAAATCTCTTGCCAAATCTCCCTTCATAGCTTTCATAAAATTAGGTCTTCTACCACCTCTTATATCACCATATAAGGTAAATTGAGAAATAGCAAGGATTTCCCCCTGTATATCTAAAACAGATTTATTCATCTTTTCATTTTCATCCTCAAATATACGAAGATTTAGTATTTTATCCTTCATGTATTGCAAATCAGATATTGTATCCTCATTAGAAATGCCAACAAGAAGATTTAAACCCTTATTTATACTTCCTATAATTTCATTATTAACTGTAACCTTAGACATACTTACCCTTTGAACAACTACTCTCAAAATTTACACTTCCTAACTATTTACTCTAAAAACGTCTAATACGCCACTAATTTTTCTAAGTTTTTTCATTAAATTACGAAGCTCATCTACAGAGTTAATTTTAACCTTTATAGTAATTAATGCATTATCGGATTTTATAGTATTTGCATTTAAAGCTGTTAAATTAACACCAAGATCTGTAATAACCTTCATAACATCTTGAAGTACGCCCATTCTATCATGAGATTTTACTGCTATTTCAGCCACATATGATGCACCCTTTTCGCTTCCCCAACTAACTTCAATAACCTTGTCAGCATCATTTTTTATTAAAGATTGTAAATTGCTACAATCCATTCTATGTACAGATACTCCTCTACCCTTAGTTATATATCCTAAAATTTCATCTCCTGGAACTGGGTTACAACATCTTGCAAACCTAACCATTAAATTAGTTTCGCCTTTAACGCTTATTCCATAATAATTATTTGATTTTTTTTCTTTACTTTTGTTATTTTCCTTTTCTTCTAAGGCTTTATTTATACTTTCTACAGTTGCTTGTGGTTTTTCTTGAGTATTTTCACCTTTAAGCTTTGAAACAAAATTACTTGGGTTTATTTGGCCCAGTCCAATAGCAGAATAAATGTCCTCCATTGCGTGTAGATTATATCTTCTTTGCATTCTAATATAGGCATCACCTTTAGCTATATCTACAAAATGTACATTTTGTTTTTTAAGTTCCTTTTCTAAAAGATCCTTACCCTTAATAATGTTTTCTTCTTTTTGTGATTTTTTAAACCAAGCTCTAATTTTGCTTTTAGCTTGATTTGTTGTTACAATATTAAGCCAGTTCATACTAGGTCCTTTAGACCCTTGGGATGTTATAACCTCAACTATTTCACCAGTTTTTAATTTATAGTCTAATGGTACAATTTTCCCACTTACCTTAGCTCCAACACATCTATTTCCAACATCTGTATGTATTCTATAGGCAAAATCAATTGGTGTTGATCCACTTCCTAAATTAATTACAACTCCCTTTGGAGTAAATACAAATACTTCATCTGTAAATAAATCCATTTTGAAGCCTTCCATAAACTCATTTGGATCTGAGGTTTCCTTTTGCCACTCAAGCATATCACGAAGCCATACTAATTTTTTGTCAAAATTAACATCTTTATTTTCAGGATTTGAATTATTTCCTTCTTTATATTTCCAATGGGCTGCAATACCATATTCTGCAGTTTTGTGCATATCAAAGGTTCTAATTTGTATCTCAAAGGTTTTTCCTTGAGGTCCTATTACCGTTGTATGTAATGATTGATACATATTTGGCTTTGGCATGGCAATATAATCCTTAAACCTGCCTGGAATAGGCTTATATATAGTGTGCACTATGCCTAGTACTCCATAACAATCCTTAACTGAATTAACTAAGATTCTAATAGCTGTTAAATCAAATATCTGTTCAATAGTTTTCTTCTTATTTACCATCTTTCTATAAATGCTATAGAAATGTTTAGGTCTTCCATCTATATCAGAATCTATTCCGGAATTTTCAAGTTTTTCTTTAAGCTCATTCATAATTAAAGAAGTATATGCTTCTCTTTCAACCTTTTTTTCTGCAATTTGTTTAACTAGTTCATAGTATTCTTCTTCATGTAAATATCTAAAAGATAAATCCTCAAGTTCCATTTTAATATTAGACATACCAAGTCTATGGGCTAAAGGTGCGTAAATATCTAAGGTTTCCTGTGCCTTAACCTTTTGTTTTTCCTTTTGTTTATATTTTAGAGTTCTTAGATTATGAAGTCTATCTGCAAGTTTTATTATTATAACTCTAATATCCCTTGCCATGGCAAGAAGCATTTTACGAACATTATCTGCCTGTTGCTCTTCCTTTGTTTTGTACTCAATTTTACCAAGTTTAGTAACACCATCTACTAAATCAGCAATTTCAACACCAAAGTCATTTGCCATTTTTTCATATGTGCAATCAGTATCTTCTAATACATCATGCAGTAGTCCTGCTGCAATTGTGCTAGTATCCATACCTAAATCTATTAAAATATTTGCAACACTTATGGGATGAATAATATAAGGCTCTCCAGACTCCCTCATTTGCCCATTATGTGCATTATTTGCAACCTCATATGCTTTTTTAATAACTTCTATATCAACATTATTATTACTTTTTTCTATTTTCTCTAGCAAAGTTTCTATCATATCTAGATTACGCTCCCTCAAAACAACACTCTATAATCAAAGGCTGGTTATAGAAAAACCAGCCTTTGTTTTCTTTTTATTATATATTATTATTTTCTAATTTTCAACAACTTCTATCTTTATGCTACTTATTGAAAATTTAGAAAAAAATAGTGAAGAATATCTTCTTCACCATTTTGAATTATTAATATTCATAATCTACTAATGTGTATATATCATAATTTTCAAGTTTTTCTCTACCCTTTAAGCCTGTAAGCTCAATTGCAAAATCTAAGGATACTACTTCACCACCAACTGATTCTACAAGGTCAGCTACAGCCTTTATTGTTCCTCCTGTTGCAAGTAAATCATCTACTATTGCAACTTTTTGCCCAGGCTTTATTCCATCCTTATGTATTTCTAGGGTGTCTGTCCCATATTCTAAACCATAATCAACAGAAACTGTTTCACAAGGTAATTTTCCTTTTTTTCTAACTGGAACAAATCCTACTCCTAATGCATAAGCAACTGGAACCCCAAAAATAAAACCTCTTGCTTCTGGTCCTACTATAACATCTACCTTCTTATCTTTCAAATGATTAGCAATAAGGTCTATAGATTGTCTTAAACCAGCACCATCTCCAATTAGTGTTGTAATATCTTTAAAGCTAATTCCATCCTTTGGAAAGTTTTCTATAACTCTGATTTTATTACTTAAATCCATCTGCCACGACTCCTTGAATAAATTTTATATCTCAATCTTTTTTAAATTATGTAAATACTTTACTATTTGTTCAGCCCTATCTTTGTCATTGGTAGTCAATAACTCTAGAACTATTCTTGCATTATTAACTATGCCAACAGTATCTATTGTAGGAGTAATTAATTCTATAATATCATCTATGCCTTCATCATTAAGGTTTTCTAAGTTTTTAGATTCCATAATTGACCTAAGACCAAAATTATTAGTATTATCTAAAAACTTCCTTCCTTCTTTAAGTATAACAGCATTTTCGCCTTTAACAGTAACCTTTGACCATTCAAGCCCAAGAAGTATTAAGTCTAAGTATTTATTAATACTTTTCATATTATAATATATTGCAATGGCTTGCATAAGTTTAAATGTCAAAACACTTAATGATAAGTTTTTATATCTGTATTGACAATCCTTTTGCCTAGGGTTTATGTATACATAAGGTCTCTCTTTAACTGTTTGTTTATTTTCAAGAACAATTAAATCTATATTAAGGTCTTTGCACAGATTTACTTCTTCCTTTGATTTTAAATCTACCCCTAAAGTTATTAATAAATCTGCACCAAGAAAATCAACATCTTCTTTTATATCTTCACAATTTATTAATTCCTTTTTTCCTGCCTTGTTGTCATGTATTAAATATTCAACATCAGCATTTAAGTACATTAAAACCAAACTTAAAGATGAAATACCACATATACCATCTACTGTAGAGGTACCATATACAACTATCTTTTTTCTGTTGTTAATTGCATAGGATAACTTTTCTATTGCTTTATTCATATACTTAAGTAAAAAGGGATTATATCCTGTTATGTAATTAGGGCTATAAATACTCTCCCAAAATTTACGCATAGCTTACTCCTCCATAAAATAAGAAAACAAGTATATTATAGATTAAATTCTCTACAATATCAAATTTATTTTCCACAATTATATTGCACTACAATTTATGGTATGTTTATAATTTCTAGGCACAATATATTGTGTTTTGACATAAATCTATATGGACCAGATACTTAATCTGGTCCACATAATTAAATTATATTAAGATACTTTTTTGTTAGCCTCTTTATTTTTAATAACTGAATATAAAGAAGGTGCAATAAATACTGATGAATATGCACCAGATACAATTCCAACTATTAATGGAAAGGAGAAATCACGAACTGCTGGTACAAAAATATGTACTGCAATTATTGTAATTAAGGTTGTTAATGTAGTGTTAATTGACCTTGCAATAGTTTGGTTAACACTTACATCAATTATTTCATCTGAAGTTCCACGTCTCATAATTTTTGTATTTTCTCTGATTCTATCAAAAATAACTATAGCTGCATTAATTGAATACCCTACTATTGTAAGTATTGCTGCTATAAATGGTGCATTTATAGATATACCAAAAACAAAATATACACATGCTGTAATTATTACATCATGTAGTAAAGAAATAATTGCTACCACACCAAATTTCCATTCAAATCTTATAGCTAT
>CAMNZV010000127.1 GCA_946575275.1 uncultured Clostridium sp.
GGATAATATGGATTATAAGATATTAAGATGTTTAAAACTAAATGCAAGATGTAAAGCCTCTGATATTAGCAAGGAAATAAATTTGTCAGTATCTGCTGTTATTGAGCGTATACATAAAATGGAGAAAAACAATATAATAACAAATTATACTATCATAGTAAATCAAAAGGAATTAGACCATGATGTTAGCGCTTTAATGGAAATAAGTTTAGAACACCCAAAATACTATGAATCTTTTACTAAAGCTATTGAATTAAATAATAATATTGTTTCATCCTATTATCTAACTGGAGATTATGATTTTATGCTTAAAATAATATGTAAATCATCTGATCATCTTGAAGAAATACATCGTGAAATTAAGAGTCTAGAAGGAGTATCAACAACAAAAACTCATTTTATATTAAAAAATATTAAAAATATATATTCTGTAATTCCAGAGGCTAAGGATTAATAAAAATGATAAATATTTTACAAGGAGGAGACTAGTATGGAAAATTTAGGCTATTATAATGGAGAGTTTGGTTTACTTGAGGAAATGAAGGTACCTATGAATGATCGTGTATGCTATTTTGGTGATGGAGTATATGATGCAACTTATAGCAGAAATCATGTGATTTTTGCATTAGATGAACATATAGATCGTTTTTTTAATAGTGCAGGTTTGTTAAAGATTAAGATTCCTCATAGTAAAAAGGAGATAAAGGAAATATTAAAGGAAATGGTTAAAAAGGTTGATTGCAAAGAGCAATTTGTATATTGGCAGGTTACAAGAGGTACTGGTATGCGCAATCATGCTTTTTTAGGAGATGATGTGAAAGCTAACTTTTGGATTATGCTAAGACCAGCAAATATTAAGGATATGTCACAAAAAATCAAACTAATAACTTTAGAGGATACTCGTTTTTTACATTGTAATATTAAAACATTAAATTTGCTTCCTAGTGTAATGGCTGCTGAAAAAACTGAAGAGGCAGGGTGTCAAGAGGCAGTATTACATAGAGGAGATAGGGTAACTGAATGTGCTCATAGTAATGTAGCTATTATCAAAGATGGAATTTTAATAACAGCACCAACAGATAATTTAATATTGCCAGGAATTGCAAGAGCTCATCTTATTAAAATGTGCAAAGTCTTTAATATACCTGTAAATGAAGTGCCATTTACCTTGAAGGAAATGGTAGAGGCTGATGAAGTTATTGTTACTAGTTCAGGTCAATTTTGTATGAGTGCTTGTGAAATAGATGGGGTGCCTGTTGGTGGTAAAGCTCCAGATATTATAAATAAATTACAGGATGCATTATTAAAGGAATTTATAGAGGAAACAGACATAAAATAGGGGTGAAAATTATGAATCAAGAAGAATTAACAATTTTCCATATGGGGGAAAACCTTGATAGTTTAATGAATTTAGATCCTAGAGGATATGGTGTGTGCCGCATTTTATATTCTGCTGCAAGAGAGTATACAGGGGAGCCTTTAACTACAAATGCAGCTAAAAAGTTGGTTAATACATTAAGGGAGGGGGATATTGTTTATATAATGACAGGATTTGTTTTGCTTCCACTAAAAAAAGCTGAAATGGATGGTATAGTAAGCTCTCTTTTACTTGCAAGGTCTCTAGTTAAAGCCTTTAATGTTAAACCTGCAATTATATGTCCAGAGGATAATTTAGAAGCTATAAAGAATTTAGCTTATGTAATAGGATTGCATTTATATGATAATCTAGATGATTTAAAAAAATATCCAATATCAATGGCAGCAATAGCATTTACAAAAGATAATAAAAAAGCAGATAAAATGGCAGACACTATTATATCTAAAGGATTACCAAGTGCAGTAATTAGCATAGAGTGTCCAGGTGCCAATAAAGAAGGAAGGTATCATAATGCACTTGGACTTGATGTATCAGATCTTGAGGCAAAGCAAGATATATTATTTACAAAATTACAAAATAGGGGAATTTTAAATATTGCAATTGGGGATCTTGGAAATGAAATTGGTATGGGAACAATAAAAAGTCAATTAGATAAATATATACCTTTTGCAGCTAAAGGAAAGTGTAGTTGTGAGTGCAATGGTGGAATTGGTGTATTTACAAAGGCAGACAATATTATAACAGCTACTGTTTCAGATTGGGGATGTTATGGTTTAATTGCAGCAATTGCATATCTAAAAAAGGATTTGGAAATAATGCACACAAAGGAATTACAAGAGGAAGCAATGGTAGTTGCATCAAGAAGTGGAATGATAGATATGTATGGTTGGCTAGTTCCAGCTATAGATGGATTTGGAGTATCTATGAATCGATCAATAGTAAATTTAATGAGAGAATGTGTTGAATATGCAATTAAACTTGAAAAAACATGTTCAAATTGGTTTGAAGAGGTTATAGAATTAGGATTTTATGAAAATAAAGGGGTGAAACAAAATGAAATACGGGAATATGGAGCCTAAAAGGGTTAGAGAATTAATACGTGAAGGGAAAATAAGTGGACCAACCTCAGGAATGTGTAATGGATATGCACAGGCTAATCTTGTAATTTTACCAAAGGATTTAGCCTATGATTTTTTATTATTTACTCAAAGAAATCCAAAAGCTTGTCCTGTGCTTGAAGTTAGTGACGAAGGAAGTAAAAGCTTTAAATATGTAGGTAAAGATATAGATATTACCTTAGATATTCCAAAATATAGAGTGTATGAAAGGGGTATTCTAACAGGTGAATACACAAGTATTGAACATATATTTAGGAAAGATTTCGTTAGTTTTTTAATAGGCTGTAGTTTTTCATTTGAATCTGAGCTAATTGATGCTAAAATACCTATAAGGCATATAGATGAAAATTGCAATGTTCCTATGTTTAAAACTAATATACAATGTGAAAGTTCAGGTATATTTAATGGTAAAATGGTAGTAAGCATGAGGCCTATTAAATATAATCAAGTTGTAAAAACTGTAATGGTTACATCATCAATGCCAAAGGTTCATGGAACACCAATTCATATTGGAGATCCTAATCTTATTGGAATTAAAGATCTTAACAAACCAGATTTTGGAGATTTTGTACAAATAAAAGAAGATGAAATACCAGTGTTTTGGGCCTGTGGTGTAACTCCACAAGCAGTAATTATGGATGTAAAGCCAGAAATAGTTATTACACATTCACCAGGACATATGCTTATTACGGATATTAAAAATATTGATTTAAAATATTAAGGAGATGACAAAAATGTTTGCAGTAGATTTAAATTGTGATGTAGGTGAAAGCTTTGGCAGCTATAAAATTGGCTTAGATGAAGAGGTGATTTCATATATTTCATCTGCAAATATTGCATGTGGATTTCATGGCTCAGATCCAATGGTTATGGGAAGAACTGTAGAATTAGCTAATAAATTTGGGGTGTCTATAGGAGCACATCCAGGATTACCGGATTTAGTTGGATTTGGTAGACGAAACATGGATATTTCACCAAAAGAAGCTAAAGCTATGGTACAATATCAAATTGGTGCATTGCAAGCCTTTTGCAAGGCAAAGGGAACAAAAATGACACATGTAAAACCTCATGGAGCGTTATACAACATGGCAGGTAAAGATTTAAAGATTGCCCTTGGAATTTGTGAAGGTATATATGAAGTAGATCCTAGTTTAATTCTACTAGCCTTATCTAACAGCAAAATGATAGAGGCTGCAAAGCATTATGGACTAAAGGTTGCAAGGGAGGCCTTTGCAGATAGAAATTATGAGGAAGATGGTTCTTTAGTTTCTAGAAATAAAAAAGAGGCAATAATAGTTGATGAAGATATTGCTATAAAACGAGTTATAAGAATGATTAAAGAAAATAAGGTTAAAACAATTACGGGAATAGACATACCTATAACAGTAGATTCTATATGTGTTCATGGTGATGGAATAAAAGCCTTAGAGTTTGTTAAAAAGATAAATTTAAGTTTTAAAGAGGAAAATATAAAAATCCTACCATTATCAGAGATTATTTTATAGCTTAATAAAGGGGATGAAGATATGGAAAAAGATAATATTTTAATATCTCAAATTAGTGAAATATCTGCCTTAGTTGAATTTGGAAGCATAATTAATGAAGATATTAACAAAAAAATAAGAATATTTTGTTCATATCTTAATGACCATCCTTTTAAGGGGCTAATAGAGTATGTACCAGCCTTTGCAAGTGTTTCTATTATTTATAATCCATTAGATATAGACAATGAATACCCATATGAAGAAGTAAAGTCAAATATTTACGATATATTGGATAGACTTGATTTTTCATTAGTTTATAGGGAAAATATTATTAAAATTCCAGTGTGTTATAGTGGGGAGTTTGCACCAGATATTTTTGAGGTTGCTAAAATAAACAATCTTACTGTAGATGAAGTAATAAATATTCATTCAAGTGGTAAATACCTAGTTTATATGATTGGATTTGCACCTGGATTCCCATACCTTGGTGGAATGTCTAAAAAAATAGCATCACCAAGACGACAATCACCAAGAACCAAAATACCAGCAGGTTCAGTTGGAATTGCAGGTATGCAAACTGGAGTATATCCAATAGAAACTCCAGGTGGATGGCAAATAATAGGAAGGACACCAATAAAATTATTTAACCTTGAAGGTGAAAGGAAAAGTCTTTTAAACTCAGGAGATATTGCAAAATTTTATCCTATTTCCTATGAAGAATATATACAAATAAAGGAGGTATAATATTGAAAATAAATGTTATAAGTCCAGGACTTCTTACAACAATTCAGGATTTAGGTAGAATAGGATATCAAAGATTTGGAGTTAGTGTTGGTGGTGCCATGGATACTTATGCCATGAGAATATCAAATATTCTAGTTGGAAATGAAGAAAATGAAGGAGTACTTGAAATAACTATAAGTGGTCCAACATTAAGTCTTGAAAAGGGAACTTTATTTGCTATAACAGGTGGAGATATGTCACCTACTATAGATGGTGAAAGAGTTCCAAAAGGAAGTGATAGTTATTTCAAAAATGATGCAAATCTAAAATTTGGGTCTTGTATATCCGGTAGTTTAAGTTATATAGCAGTGGCTGGAGGCTTTAATGTTCCTAAAATTATGGGAAGTAAAAGCACATATTTAAGAGGTGGATTTGGTGGCCTTAAAGGCAGAGCATTAAAAAAAAATGACGTTATAGAAATTGGAAATATGAATTCTAAATCTATTAAAATAATAAACAAAATTAATAACATTAAATTAAATGATTATTTTATTTATCCAAACTGGTATATTAGAAATTTTATTATGCAAAATTCAGATGGAACAGTAATTAGAGTTTTTGAGGATAGACAATATAATAAAATATCAGAGGAAGGTATAGAAAAGTTTTTTAATACAAATTTTAATATAGATGTTAAATCAGATAGAATGGGATATAGATTATGGGGAGAAAAAATAAAGCTTAAAGA
>CAMNZV010000128.1 GCA_946575275.1 uncultured Clostridium sp.
TTTTCCCCTCCTCTTTTAACCACATAAATCCCAAAATTCTAAAAGAGCAGAACTTATATCCACTTATTAATCCAAATATTAGATGTCCAGCTTCATGTATAACAATTTCCAATAACATAACGAGATACATTAATAAAATTATTATTATTACATTTATTACAGCATCAAACGCTGTTGTTTCTGTTGTGTCTATGGCTAAAATATATTTAGCACCTATTAATCCACATACGCCCCCTAATATTATAAAAAAAAGCATTGAAATAATTTGTTTCCAATTCTTTTTATTCATTTTTTCCCCCTTAATATATAATTGTCTAACATCCATATTGTTATTCTTTAGAAGTTAACCACTGTTAAAAAATTTCCATTAATAATTAAATTAAGTATATCATAGCCATTCACTTTTTCATATATACCATTTTAATATTGATTTCAATTCCATTATCCATTAATTACCTTATTTGATTTTAGGTATAAAAATAGCACCTACCTTTTACTTAGTAAATGCTTATTAATAAATAACTTGTATACTTTTAACCTCATAACCTTATACATCAAACATTCTTATTCTAGTAAAATGGTATTATGTGATTACCTTTTTAAATTGATTTTTAATAATGCATAACAAAATTGTTTTTGTTTCATCATTAAATATAATATTATTTTATATAGTTTATACTCATCAATTATAACTGTTTCTGAATAATTTATATATTTTATTTTGTAGATTTAATACTAATATTTTTCCTTCTTTTCATCAATCTTATTTATTCTATCATAAAATTCTCGACCATAATTTGGCATATTATATAATGCTTTTCCTGAAATAATATTAATTATAATAATAAACATCAATATTGCAAAAAATTCCATAAAATCACCTCCTAATTATCTATAATAGCTTTATAATATGGATTATTTCCATTATATAAATCTTCAACACTAAGCTTTACCTCTATATCTGGAATGGCCCCCTGTAATTTATAACTTGAATTCTTGCCTGCTTTTTTTACATCAATCTTATACCATCCACTGATATACTCAATATCTAAAATTGAAGATAATCTTTCTTCAAGACCGAACATCTCTATAGATCCACCAGTTTCTTCTCCAACCATTACAGCATTGTATTTTTCCACCAAAGTATTAACTGCTACTACACCAGCAGAAAATGTATTTTTAGTCATTATTACATAAACCTTCTTAGAGCTAAATAATTTATTATTATATATAGTAAGATTATCAAAATGATTAGGATTTCCGCCAGTATTATTTGAAACATCAACAACTATCTTATCATAGCTATCTTTATTTTCATCAGCATATTTAGTAAATGATTCAATGAAATTATTAAAATCAGGATATCCAGTAAGATCCTTAAACAAAATTCTATTTTTATCCTTAATATCATAACATTCATTATACTGAAAATATAATATTCTATTTTCTTTATCTAGTTTATACCAATATTGATTATCTGCATCAGATGGTTTAGAATTTTCAATAGATTGCATGGCTTTATTGTATGCTAAATAATTATTTGTATCAAGCATACCCTTACTAACTTCATCAAAAGATACAACATCTATATTTACCCTTTCAATTTCCCCATCTAACCCTTTAACTGTTATCACATTATTATCTTGCCATAGGTTTAAATATTTTAATAAAGATTTAGTCATTAAATTCATTGAGATTTTACTTTTTACCCATTGGTCATTTTCAGCTGAAATTATTTTAGAATATCTTTCTTCTACTTCCTCAAATTCAATTCCGTTTATCTCTACTAGCTCTTTCCCTAACAAGTTCCTATTTTCATTATTTGCGAAAAGAATGTAAAACCCATTTTCACAATAAACACCTCGAATTGGCAATACTTCTTCATCTTGTAAATCTCTTTTTATACAGTATGTGTGTCCATTATTTAAACTAGCACTTAACTCTTGCATTCTATAATATATCTCATCCTCTGCTACCTTATTATTTTTAATATCACTTTTTAATTGTTCTAAAGAAGCCATCCAGTCTTCTTCATTAGAATTATAGAATATATATGGATTTTCTTTATAAAAGTCTACCATCTCTTCTACAGCAGATAAATATTTTTCTGACTCCTCCGTCATTTCAATATTATGATTACTACATCCTATTAGCAGAATAGATATTGAAGTAACAATACAAATTAATTTAAATAAAAATCTTTTCATTACAATATCTCCTAATCTATATTAAATAATAATAACTAGTTCTTCATCAAGTTCTTATATGATTTTGCTATATAAATGAAATACTCTCATCATATCTACCCTCTGCAATATCCCTACTAGACCATACCTAAATTATGATCCTTAACTTTTTTTATTATCTTTTCACTAAAACTAGCTTCTTTACTATCTGAGTTTAATGATTCACTAGTAAATTCTGTTTTAATTATATCACTTTTGTCAGAATTTGAAAATATTTTTATCATACTGAAAGTTTTTATGATTCTTTCAATTTAATTCCTCCTTGCCCTTGCAGTCTTCTGCCAACATATCGGATTGACTTGCGAGCCAACCAAGTTGAACTCCTGATGTTCCCACAAAAACTATTGCTTTATTGCCTATTGCTTCATGTTCTGCATTTATTATGTCTCCATTAGCATTTTTATAGCTAATACTTGTTGCTAATTCTATATATTGAGATTTTCCATTCCAATCTTTTCTTGCTACTTTTTTACCTTCTTTTAAATTTTCTAATGCCTTACCAAAATTTATTAATAATTCCTCCTTAATTTTAAGCAATATAAAAGCACCTACTGTTACTTAGTAAGTGCTTACTCTTCTATTCCATATTTTTTTAATATCTCTCGCCTTTCTTCTTCTGTAGGCTCTGTATATTTCTTTCCTGTAATCTCTTCATATTCCTTTTCAAGTTCTTCTTTAGTTTTTAGTTCATCCGGCTTATCATTCAATTTAAAAATATTACTCATTTTATATCACCTCATATATCCAATTATAATTCTCCCCTAATCTCTCTACAATTTCATTAATTTCTTTACCGATTCTAGCTAAATGCCTATATTCTTGTTCTACCTTATTTCTTCTAATTACTTCATCATATTCTATTCTTGTACCTTTGCCTATGCTTAATTTATAAACTGTTCCATCATGTCCAGCTGCAATAATAGTTTTTATTTGTGGGTTATCCATCAATAGAGCAATATCATCTCCACTAAATGATGTGCTTAATGCATTATTATGTGTTAATACAACGCTATTATCAGGCATATCCTTTAAATGAGACAAATCTACATTTCCACCAAATGAACCTACATTTTGATTTGTAACTATATTACCCTTATTATCTACAATGCTCATATGTTCATTGCTAATGCCATCATTCCTTTTAACAATTCTTTTTGTTTCTTTACAAATTACTTGAATTTGCTATTTAGAGCCTATACCATCAAATTTATTCTTTTATTCATCTGAATTTATTATTTCTCTATTCACCTTGTATGATTTAAGTGTATTATTGTTTTCTTTTATTATATAACTTTCCCCAAAACTTGAAACATTTTTTTTATAATTATCATCTACTATATCATAATAACATCTACACATGGGATGCCTTGGGAGTTCAGGTTTTTTATTGAAATTATAGATTTTTTCATCATACTGACTACAATCACCTCAAGTTTTGCTGTTCAATATGGCATTGTATATAACATTTAATTACAACTTCTTGCATTTTGCCACTCTTAAAAGTTTCAACACCTTTAGAAACTGCACTATCAATTCTACTTTGGTTATATCCTTTGATTGTTTGATTTTAGGTAACTATTTTTTGGAAATCTTCAACTGTTAATTTTGATATTTCCATCTCTCCTAAATTCTTAAACTAGTCAGTTCCTAGAATTATTTCATTTATGTCCCCATCATCTGTTATGCTTTCTACTAATATTAATAAATCTGATTTTTTCAATTTAATTCCTCCTTGCCCTTGCAGTCTTTTATCCCACAAGGTCTAAAATTTTGTATAAAAAATAAGCAGTTTTATGCCATACTTGGGGCATAATAAAAAGCCTTAGTTTCCTAAGACTTTTATTATCTTTCCACTTTATAATTTTCCCATTTCTTATATGCATCTATGTACATTTCTTTTTTATCACCATTATAAGTGCACTCGTAATACATTCCATCAAATAACGTAGTGCTTAATAGTGCTTTGTTGTTTTGAAGGGTTTTGCAACTCCATACCATGAATACATCATCTATAGCAATTTCCTTTTTATCAGTCTTATCTAAATGTTTATTGGTATAATCACATACCTCTTGTTTGCACCAGTCTAAAAATTCTTTTTCATTCACAATTCTTTCCTCCTTAATTTTAAGTATAATAAAAGCACCTACTGTTTACTTAGCAAGTGCTCTTATATAATTTCTATTGATTTTATTTCATTTTCATTGAATCCTATTAGATTGTTTGATTTATCCAATATAGCTATTTCCTCTAATTCCTTATCACTATCTATAGCTGGTGTATATGTTTCTACATATCCTCTAAATTCTTCATTGTCTATGTCTACTATTCTTACCCTTTTGTTAAAATACTCTCTTAATAATTTCAATTCACATCACTCCCTTTTAATGTTGGTACTACATGAGTATCTTTCTTACTATAGTGTATATAAAATCTATTCGTTTCAGTTAATTCGCCAGTTTCATTATTTATATTAATCCCTATAACTTTATCCGCTAAAATTAACTCTTTACTTTCTACATCACCTTTTCTAGTTAATTCAAATATTCCTGTACCTGCATATTTGTTTATTAAGTCTTGTGCTTCTTCTAAAGATATAGTTAAATAACTTCTACCATTTATATAATTATTATGTCCTAAAATATGCTTACCTTGTTTTCCTGGTGCTATTTCTTTTGGTTGCTTATCAGATTTTATAAATTTTCTATATTCTTCTATTTTACTCTCTTTATGTGCTTTTTTCAATGTTTCTTCATGCACTTTTAACTTTTTGTTAGTTATTCCTTGTCCTGGTTCTTCTCTGTTATAATATCTTCTAAGAACATTATTGTTATCTAAATGATCCCTTAATGTCTTTTCTAAATCTTTAACTTTATTACGTGCTTTTTGTTGACTATCTAAATCTAATGTTCCAGCTTCAATTCTTTTCTGCTTTCTTATTTGTCTTTCTAATGCTCTTTGCTTTTGTTCTGCTTCATATGTCTTAATAGCTTCCCTACCATCTGGTACTTTGGGAAGCGTTGTTATACCTTCAAAATAAGTTATTAATGCATGATGGCAATTAGGGTGAAGTAGTTGTTTTTCTATTGCTTCACTTACTAATTTATATTTACTCTTATATTCTTCTATATACTCTTTACTAGGATGGCTAAAAACATCATCTATTAATAC